>CAZPRI010000001.1:0-50319 GCA_964589635.1 uncultured Candidatus Saccharibacteria bacterium
AAAAAAGACTTGCTGATGAACTAATTTTGGCCTCAAAAGAAGAAGGTATTGCTGTTAAAAAGAAAGAAGATACACACAGAATGGCAGAAGCAAACAAAGCGTTCGCTCACTTTGCTTGGTAGTAATTTAAATAAAAAAGAAAAAGGCGCGCCCAAAGGGCGCGCCTTTTTCTTTTATTAATCATTCGTATGGAACTGAATTTTGAACTTTCTGAAATAAAACGAAGAGATTTTAAAATCATCCACGTCATCCTTGTGCAGGCAGGGACCCAGGCCTTTTTTAAACCATATCAGTAATATTTTATAAGTCCTAGGTTCCTGTCTTCACAGGAATGACGAATGTGATGAAGTTGATCTGCCGGATGTTTATGTCCTGTGGGTGCAGGAATGACGAAAAGTGGGGTATTTTAACGTTTGGCATTCAGAAAATTATTCTATTTTTCTTTACTTATCAACAATTTTCAGTACAATACCAATTACCTTTAAGAAGGGGATTTTATTTTTAATTAACAACATTTTATGAGTAGAGATTATCCATTAGATAAAGTAAGAAACTTCGGTATTATCGCGCATATCGATGCCGGAAAAACAACAACTTCAGAGAGAGTTTTGTTTTATACAGGAGTTTCTCACAAAATTGGTGAAGTTCACGAAGGTGAGGCAGTTATGGACTGGATGGAACAAGAAAGAGAAAGAGGAATTACTATTACTTCTGCCGCTACAACTTGTTTCTGGTCACCAACATATAACAAAGATGACAAATTTAGATTTAATATTATCGATACTCCAGGTCACGTAGACTTCACAGCCGAAGTGGAAAGATCTCTAAAAGTTCTCGATGGAGGAGTTGTTGTATTTGATGGTGTAGCTGGTGTTGAACCACAATCAGAAACAGTTTGGAGACAAGCTGACAAGTACAAGGTTCCAAGAATTTGTTTCATTAACAAACTTGATAGAACAGGTGCTTCTTTTGAAAGATCATACCAATCTATTTTGGACAGACTTACAAAGGATGCTGTTAGAGCTCAACTACCAATAGGGGAAGAAGAAAACCTTGTGGGTGTTGTTGATCTTATGAAAATGAAAGCGTATTACTTTGAAGGTAATATGGGAACAGATGTTATTGAAAAAGAAATCCCCGAAGAACTAAAAGCAGATGCTGAAAAATACAGAGCAGAATTCATAGAAAAAATCGTTGAAAATGATGATGTACTTATGGAGAAGTTTTTTGCTGGAGAAGAAATTGCAGTAGAAGATTTAAAGAAAGCTCTAAGAGTTGGAGTTATCGCAAACAAGGTTGTGCCCGTATTCACTGGTTCAGCTCTGAAAAATACAGGAGTACAACTTGTACTTGATGCTGTTGTTGATTACCTTCCGTCTCCAATTGATATTCCACCAATTACAGGAATTGATCCAAAAACTGGAGAAGAAGCTATTAGAGAAACAACTGATGAGGCACCTTTCGCAGCTCTTGCCTTTAAGCTTCAAACTGATCCCTTTGTAGGACAACTTACTTTCTTTAGAGTTTACTCTGGAAAACTTGAGGCTGGATCATATGTTTTGAACGCAACTACAGGAGATAAAGAAAGAGTGGGTAGAATTCTAAGAATGCATTCAAACGATAGGGAAGAAGTGAAGGTTGTTTATGCTGGAGAAATCGCTGCCGCTGTTGGTCTAAAGAAAACTATTACTTCAGACACATTGTGTGATCCAGCTCACCCAATCGAACTTCATAAAATTGAATTCGCTGAGCCTGTTATCTCACTTAGAATTGAACCGAAGACAAAAGCTGATCAAGAAAAAATGGGTATTGCTCTTAGAAAACTTTCTGAAGAGGACCCAACTTTCAAAGTTAAATCAGACGAAGAAACATTGGAAACAATTATTTCTGGTATGGGAGAACTTCATCTTGAAGTTTTGGTAGATAGAATGAAAAGAGAATTTAATGTAGAAGCTAATGTTGGACAACCGCAAGTTGCATACAGAGAAACTATTACAGGAAATTCAGAAGCAGAATATAAATACTTGAAGCAATCTGGAGGTAAAGGTCAATACGGTCACGTAAAGATCAGACTAAAACCTATGGATCATGACGTTGATCTAGAAAAACTTCCAAAGAATGTTAAGAGAGATGAGACTATGGAATTCATCGATTCAATTAAAGGAGGAGTTATTCCATCTGAATATATTCCAGCTTGTCAAAAGGGAGTAAAAGAATCAATGGATAGAGGTATTGTTGCTGGATATAAGATGGTTGATGTTTCTTGTGAACTTTATGATGGTTCATACCATGATGTCGATTCATCAGAAATCGCCTTCAAATTAGCAACTGCTTATGCTTTCACTGAAGCTGTTCAAAAAGCTAAGCCAGTAATACTTGAACCTGTTATGAAAGTTGAAGTTGTTGTACCAGATAAATTCCTTGGAGATATAACAGGAAACCTTTCTTCAAAGAGAGGACAGATTGAAGGAACACATGAAAGAGGAAATAATATTGTTGCAATTGATGCACAGGTTCCACTTTCAGAAATGTTTGGTTACACTACAGCACTTAGATCTATGACAGAGGGAAGAGGAAACATCACAATGGAATTTGATCACTATGCAATCGTTCCACAAAATGTTGCAGAGGATATTAAAAAATCTAGAGGATAATTTTAATATACTTATTCACAAAAAGCCGCGGCTTCGCCGCGGCTTTTTGCTTTTCATTGTTATAATAAATACATATGAAAAAATATTTATTGTTAGCTTTGTTAACGTTTGTTCCGTTTTTTGCAAGCGCTCAAGAAGCACCAGGGTTATATGTTTCAGATTTATTAATTGAAAAAACAAATTATCAAATAGGAGAGAATGTGACAGGAAGTTTTGACATATTCAATAGTTCAGAATCAGACGCATCTGATTTGTATTATTCGTTATCATTAGTAAACGAAAGCTCAGTAACGGGAATAGGTAGTTCAGAAATCGAAGGACCATTTTTTGTGCATGCAAGCACTTCTGCTCCCGTGAATTTTGTCTATAAAATAAATGAAAAAATAGAGGATTCTAATCAATTACAAGTATCTCTGCATAAAAATAATGGTGCTGTTGTTGCGACAGGAAAAATAAATATTACTATTTCTGGAGATAATTTAAATTTTGCGGAATACAAACTAAAGGTTCCTTCATTGGTTGATGCTTACGAAACTGAAATACCTACAATTGAAGAAATAGAGAGTAGAGAGGTTGGTGAGATGTCTTTTGATGAATTGGAAAAAGAAATTTTCATGATTCAACAATTTCAAGATGGTGATACAGATTTCACACTGAATGATGTTCCTTATGTAGAAAAAGATGAAGAATTACTACTTATCGTTGATGAAGAGATTGAAGAGGTTGAAATAACAATATATAGAAAAAACTTCAACGGAGAGAATGTTTATTCATCCGTTCCTACTCCAGAAGATAACGATGGAGAAAAAAATATAACTATTCCAACTAATTTCACAGCCGGATATTATGTCGGAGAAATTAAAGTTGATGGATATGTTACTTCACGATTTTCTTATAATATATTAGGAACACAGGCTGATATATTTAGTCTTACTTCAGATTCTCTTTCTCCAAAAAAAGGAGAATCATTTAATGTGAATTTAGTTTTGGGAGGGTGGCCTGTTGATGTGATAGGTTCTGAAGTTAATTCACAGCCAGAATACGTTGATATAGATTTGTTAGTTACAAATCAAAAAGGTGAGGTTGTTGATCAATATTCTCAGACTGTAATGGTTCCTGAGGTTATCGAAGAAAATGGTCAAACAAGTAATATATTCAACCTACCTATTAATCTAAAAGCAAAAAGTTCAGCAGAGAGCTTAACATTTGATTTGTTTGTTTATGATTCAGATACAGGGCAAATCCTAGATAGTCTACAGACAACTTTTGGATCTGAAATTAATGAAGAAAGTCCTAGTCTGAAAGTACTAATAGTTTCACTAATAATATTAATAGCTCTTTCTGCAATTATATTTGCATTCAAGCTTGGTAAAAAAATACCAACAGTTGTATTAGTTCTTCTATTTGCATTAACAGTTTTCGGTTCATTTTCTACAGAAAAAACAGAGGCCTCATGGTGGACAGCAATAATTGATTCGCATAATGCATATTACAAGGGAGCACCTTCTGTGAGAGCATTGTGGGTACAAAATGGATATCTTAATATCGATACTCCAAAACTGTATAGTGTGAAAAAATATCAACCAAATGAATCATTCACTTATGATGCAACATACTCAATTATTGCAGGAACATCGAATGGTTATCTAGGATATATGATTGGAACACCTAGTGAGGCAGACTGGCACACATATACAAGTCTTGAATCTGCAAAGGCAGGTATACAATATTATTTAGATAACTACTCACTTCCATATTGGGCTATAAACTGGTACGGGCAATGTCTTGATGGAAATGCAGTTTCTTGTAATTTTTTGGATGGATACTCTAACCTATATGGTATCGATATAGATGCACGACTAGCTGCTTCAACATTCACAGAAGAATTTTCAGGGTATTCATTTAGCAAGAGTTATTCTTACTCACACAATATGACAATGCCTTCTACTCCTGGAGACTATTACATTCCTCTTCATATAACTTACTGTACTGCTTCTCATGGTTGCGCAGATAAAACATATATACAAAGAGTTGAAGTCACTGAAGATACTGGTTCATTTTTAGGTGCACCTATTATTGAGGGCCCAAGCACTGGTAAAATTGATGAAGTGTTGAATTTCACAGCTGTAACATATTCTGAAGTCGCTTCAAATGGATCATTCATTAAAAAAGCCTTGGCTCAAGGTGCAGGTGATCAGGTTAGATATGGAATAGATTGGGATAATAATGATTCTATTGATGAATGGGCACCTTCTACTGGATATGAAAATATAGGTATAAAAGTCCCTTTCTCTAATTCTTGGGACACTACAGGAAGTTATACTTTTAAAGTATTAGCTGAAAATCAGGCTGGACTACAATCAGCCTGGACAACAAAAAATATCTTGATAGGAGAATATGACACATGCAGTGATTTTCCTGGAGAAAGGGAATGCATATCTAATACATGGCATGAATGGGTCTGCACATCTGATGGCTGGGAATTGTCTAATACGGGTGAGGTGTGCACAGTGGCTGATGATTATACATTGAGTTGTAGTTACAGTCCTTCAAGTTCAGTTGCTGAGGGGGGTAGTGTTACTGTCGAGGCTAGCATCTATAAAAATAATACCCTTCAGGAGGATGTTGACTTTGATTTTATATGGAAATTAAATGGTAATATAGTTAATAGTAATAATAAATCTGTTACTTTCGACAATTTAGATAATGGGTTTTATAATCTATTTCTCGAATTAGAGGACTTGAATGAAGGAAAAAAAGTCGAAAATTTCCTAGAAGCCTGTCCATTCTCTATTGGTTCTAGTATTGAAGTTCCAGAAATATCTAGCTTCAAAATTACACCAAACTTTGCTCCAAATTGTAAAGCATCATTTGTTGCAACAAATGTGACTACCTGTTCAATTATCGATGTTGATGGAGCTACTGTTGGTGAACCAATTTCTGATATTGATGATGGTGATACTGATAGTACTATTAATGCTACGAATCGTCCTGTAGAAAAAGTTGGAACATTTCGTGTCAGATGTGAGGGATCAAATACAAAAACAGTCTTCTCTGAAAACACACAAAAGTGTTCTTCAGTTGGAGATTTTATCCAGACATAATATAAATATAAAAAAACCGACCTGTTCTACAGGTCGGCTTTTTTAATAAGAATGACTACTGATAATTATCCTGATATAATTACGATATGAGTAATGTTGAATTTGATGATGAGCGGAATTTTAATACGAGTGCGCACTTTGTAGAAAAAAATTCTGCAATAATTCAAAAACTAATTGATCTTGGTATTGTCACTGATAAAAAATCAGCAAATATTCTTCTAGTTAGTATTGCAGTGGTTTTTCTTGTAGTTAGTTTGTTCTTATTCTTTAAAGTTTTCTCTAATGGTCCAGGAGCAAATAATGACCTTCCAGAAGATTTCCTTCCAGAAGACCTATTGTTGCCTTGATGATAAAAATATTACGACTTGCTTTTTATTGATATTTTGTTATTTTGATATTCATAAGACCGAAGACAAGAGGCACACAACCACGTAAAATCAATTTTATAAAAATTGACCACGTGGTAAATAAGTCCTCTCGAGGTTCTGCTTAAGAAGTTTTTTAAACAGACATCTTGTACCTATCGATCAGTCGGTCTTATAACTGGTCGGTTTTTTATTAGAAAAGAATTATTTTTAATTCTTAATTTCTAGAGCCTAAATATGGCAATTACAAAAGATAAAAAGAAAGAAATACTAAAGAAATTGAATGACGTTACTACTCAAGAGTCAGTAGTGTTTGTAAATTTCCATAGTTTACCTGTTGCTGAAACTACAGAGTTGAGAAGAGAACTTCGATCAAAAGAAGTTAATTACTTTGTGGCAAAAAAGACATTGGTAAAAAAAGCATTTCAGGATTCAAAAATAAAAGGAGACCTTCCAGAGCTAGAAGGGGAACTTGCTGTTGTGTATGCAAATGACTCTACAACTGCTGCGAGAGAAATCTATTCTTTCCAAAAGAAATTTACAGATAAAATAAATATCTTAGGAGGAGTTTTTGAAGACAAGTTCTTGAATAAATCTGAAATGGAGGAGATTGCTCTAATTCCATCAATCGATGTTCTTAGAGGAATGTTCGTGAATGTTATTAATTCACCAATTCAAGGATTTGCAATGGCAATAAAAGCAATTGCTGAAAGTAAAGAAGCGTAAGTTATTAACTAAAATTTAATTATGTCAGACGAACAAAACGTAAATACAGAAGAAGTAAAGAATGAAGTTGTTGCCGAGACTCCTGTAGTAGAAGAGACTACTGAAGAAGTTGAAGTTCCTGCTAAATTCGTAAAACTTGTTGAAGAGGTTGAGAACATGAGTGTTCTTGAACTAAACGAACTTGTAAAGGTTCTTGAAAAGAAATTTGGAGTTTCTGCTGTTGCTATGGCAGCACCAGCAGCCGGAGGAGCAGAAGCAGCAGAAGAAAAAGATGAATTCACTGTTCATTTAGCAGATGTTGGAGCATCAAAAATTGGTGTTATTAAGTCTGTTAAAGAAATCTTAGGTCTTGGTCTTAAAGAAGCCAAAGATTTAGTAGATGGAGCACCATCTGATCTTAAGACAGGAGCGAAAAAAGAAGAGGCTGAATCAATGAAAGCTAAACTAGAAGAAGCTGGAGCAAAGGTTGAACTTAAATAAATAAAACTTTTACACAGATAAAACAAAAGCCGCACCAAAGGTGCGGCTTTTGTTTTATAATTAATACATATAAATTAATAAAATATCTATGAGTCCTAAATTATTTAAAATAGTTTCGATTTCTGCAATAGCTTTTGTTGCAGCAATGTCTATTGTTAACATTAAAAATTCTGAATTAAGCACAGTAAAGGATGGTGCATTTTCAAATAATGAAAATACTTTTGTGACATTAACTCCTGGGGTAGATCATTACTTCACTGTTGGAAAGGAAGGCCTAACTTTTTCTCAATTGACAGAGTCTGGTTTTAAACTCGATGATAATCGTTCTGTTGCTGGATATGTTTTAACCTGGGAGGATTCTGAAAAGCCAGATAATACGGATAGGCAAGATTCTATTTATTATCAATCAAATCGTGTTTGGAAAAAATTTGGAAGCAGAGATTCTTTTGGAGATGAAAAAATTTCGAATTACTTCGTTATACGAACACTTTCAACTAGACCGAGTATAAATTTAAATCTTCCTACTCATGTTACATACTTCGGTAGTACAAAATATAATTCAAGTGATAGACCTTGGGAGAATGAAGATATCTCAGATGATTTTCCAAAAATTTATACTGAATTAATTAGTACATCTACTACAAATACTGATGATTCAACTATGGGGATTTATTCTGCAAGATTCGAACTAACTGCAGAGGGTGGAGATGTGTATATTCCGAAAGAGGTTATAAGAACTAATCCAGAAAAAGATTCAAAAATAGAACCAGGGTTAAATATTTTTATAAAAAACTCTAAGAACAACATAATAAGTGAGCAGGATGCTGAATTTTCTTACAGTGTAAACACTTCAGCTGATACGGATTCAAACTTCTATGTAATTGATGAGGGAGATACTGAAAGATTTGATTTAAAATTCGTAATTAATGATGTTAAAGATGATGGAATTTACAGAATCATGATGAAGGGTTTCACTTATTTTGACTCATCATCATACAATTCAGGCGATTCCAGAGTGCATGATTTTGGTTCAAATAATCGTTTTGCCTCAGAAAACCTTTTCATAAAGGGTGGTAATAGTTCAGAAGTTGGTGTTTGTAATATGACAAGAGATTTAAGTATTGGATCATCAGGTACTGATGTTGTTGCATTGCAGGATCTATTGGTGGAAAAAGGTTTACTGTCGTTCCCAGACGGGACTGCAAAGGGATATTTCGGTTCATCAACACAATCTGCTTTGGCTAAGTACCAGTCTCAAGAAAAAATAACGCTATTTTCTAATCTTACATATGGTCTTACTGGGCGAACAATAGAAAATGGTTATTTTGGATATCTTACTAGGTTGTACATAACAAATAATTGTAGGGGATAAAAAAAGACAGTATCTATAAAAAGCGGCCCGAAGGGCCGCTTTTTTAACACCTTACATAAAAACAAACTTAATAATCTGTCCCAACTCAATCTACACCACTTCAGATACTTCAATTAAAGCATGAATTCTGTTGACATATACTATCCTTTTGTTAATATACTTCTACTTATAGATTGCGCTTTTCATATGTGCATTCATTAGGTGTTTCTTTTTTTAAGGCACTTTCTCGCGCCCTTACAAAAGGAAATATTTTATTCATTATATTTAAAATAATATGTCAGAAACATTTGATAGATCAAAACCACACGTAAACGTTGGAACAATTGGTCACGTTGACCACGGAAAAACAACACTTACTGCTGCTATCCTGAGCACTCTTGATAAAAAAGGAGATGGATACACAGCTTCAATTAAGGATGTTACACAAATTGATAGTGCCCCAGAAGAAAAAGCTAGAGGAATTACAATCGCTTTGTCTCATTCAGAATATGCTACACCAAGTAGACACTATGCTCACATTGATGCTCCAGGTCACGCCGACTACATTAAAAACATGATTACTGGTGCTGCCCAAATGGACGGTGCTGTACTTGTAGTTGCTGCCTCAGACGGTATGATGCCACAAACTAGAGAACACGTTCTTCTTGCAAAACAAGTTGGTGTTCCAAAGATTATCGTATTTATTAACAAGTGCGATACAGTTGATGATACTGAAATGATTGAACTTGTAGAAGAAGAAATCAAGGATCTTCTAGACCAACATGGTTTCGATGGTCAAAACACACCATTTGTTAGAGGTTCTGCTCTAAAAGCTTTAGAAGAAGGACCAGATGGAGAATGGGGAGGAAAAATTATGGAACTTGTAGAACACATGGATTCATACATCCCGACACCAGTTAGGGAAACTGACAAACCTTTCCTTATGCCAGTAGAAGACATTTTCTCAATCGAAGGTAGAGGAACTGTTGTTACAGGAAGAATCGAAAGAGGTGTTATTAAAGTTGGGCAAGAAGTAGAAGTAGTTGGTATCAAAGATACAGTTAAAACTACAATTACTGGAGTAGAGATGTTCAACAAGTCTCTTGAGTCAGGAATGGCAGGAGATAACGCTGGTCTACTTGTAAGAGGTCTTAAGAAAGAAGAAATTCACAGAGGACAAGTTCTTGCTGCACCAGGATCAGTAACTCCACATACAGAATTCGAAGCTGAAGTTTATATTCTAAAGAAAGAGGAAGGAGGAAGACACACACCATTCTTCACAGGATACAAACCACAATTCTACATTAGAACTACTGACGTTACAGGTGAAGTTTCACTTGCTGAAGGAGTAGAAATGGTTATGCCAGGAGACACAGTTACTTTCAAAGTAAAACTTGTGAACCCAGTTGCTCTTGAAGATCAAACAAGATTCGCTATTAGAGAAGGAGGTAGAACTGTAGGAGCTGGAGTTGTGACAAAAGTTACAGCCTAACTCAATTATTAGCCCTTTTTGGGAGATAGGAAATTGAAATAACACGTTGTTAACAAACACTATTTTCCTGATTTAAGGTAATTCATTATGACAAAAACAGACAAAAAAGAAGTCGCAGGTTCAAAACTTAGAATTAGAGTTAGAGCTTATGACCACAAAATATTAGATCAATCAGTTAAATTAATAATTGATACTGCTCTTAGATTTGATGCAAAAGTAAGTGGTCCAATTCCACTTCCAACAGAGATCAAAAAATACACAGTCAATAGGTCATCATTCGTGTACAAAGATGCGCGAGAACAATTTGAAATGAGAGTACATAAAAGACTTATTGACATTTTAGATCCTGATGCTAAAGTTGTCGAATCATTAACAAACTTAAGTTTACCTTCAGGAGTAGATATTGACGTGAAGATGATATAAGATTGATCAGATTAAAATCTCAGAATATGAAATACATTATAGGAACAAAAGAAAACATGACACAAATTTTTACCGAAGAAGGTGAAGTTGTTCCTGTTACAATCGTGAAAGCAAATCCTATTGTTATTACTCAGGTTAAAACTGAAGATATTGATGGTTATGAAGCTATTCAATTTGGTTTTGGTGAAAGAAAGGAAAAAAACATCTCAAAGGCTGTAAAAGGCCATGTTAAAGATTTAGGAAATTTTGCAGGATTGAAAGAATTAAAAGTTGGAAAAACTGAGTTCAAAGTAGGGGACATACTAACAATTGAATCATTTGAAGATGGAGACAATATTGAATCAACATCAATCTCAAAAGGTAAAGGTTTTCAAGGTGTTGTTAAAAGACATGGTTTTAAAGGAGGAAGAAGATCTCATGGACAAAAACACTCAGAAAGAGAACCTGGATCAATTGGTGCAACGGGACCACAAAGAGTATTTAAAGGTACAAGAATGGGAGGAAGAATGGGTACTGATAAGGTTACTCAAAGAGGAATTAGTATTGCTAAGGTAGACAAAGAGAACAATTTGCTTTATGTTAAGGGCTCATTACCTGGAAGAAGAGGTACTTTGGTTGAAATTAAAGGTTAGAAAATATGAAAGCAACAGTTTATACAACAGAAGGAAAAGAAAAGAGCACATTGGATTTACCTAAGGGAATCTTCGACTTGAAATGGAATGGTGACCTTGTACATCAAGTTATTGTTTCAATGCAAACTAATGCAAGAACTCCAATAGCACATACAAAGGATAGGTCTGAAGTTAGTGGAGGAGGAAAGAAACCTTGGAGACAAAAAGGAACTGGTAGAGCACGACATGGTTCAAGCAGATCACCTATTTGGGTAGGAGGAGGTGTAACTTTCGGTCCTAGAAACCACAAGAACTTTTCTAGAAAAGTAAATAAGAAAATGAAAGCAAAAGCTTTGTTCACTATTCTTTCAAAGAAATTTGAAGATAATGAAATTATTTTTGTTGACGCTCTTAATTTCAAGGAACCAAAAACTAAAGAAGCTAAAAAGGTTATCGAAGGTCTTTCAACAATCAAAGGTTTTGAAGACTTACGAACTAAAAGAAACAATAAAGCTGTTATTGCTATCGAAACAAACGATATAATGGCAAAGAAAAGTTTCTCAAACTACTCAAATGTTTTCACAGATGAAGTTAGAAACATTAACCCAGTTAAGCTTCTAAAATACAAGTATCTTATTATCGAAAACCCAGAAAAGAGTCTTGAATCATTAACTAGCAAGTTAACAAAATAATTATGGCATTATTCGGAAAGAAAGAAGAAAAGAAAGATAAAAAAGTAGCAAAAAAAGCTCCTACTAAAAAGGCTACAGCAACAAAAACAAAGAAAAAAGATGTTGCTCCAAAGAAAGTTGGAAAAACTACATCTGCTGATCTTTTTTGGGTTTTAGTTTCACCTAGAATTACAGAGAGAACAGCTGTTCAATCAGAAGATAAAGTTTTTGTTTTCAATGTTCATGTTGACTCAAACAAGATCCAAATAAAAGAAGCTATAAAGAAGCAATACAATGTTGTTCCTGAAAAAGTTAACATTGCAAAGATTGCTTCAAAGCCTGTATTTAGAAAAGGTGTAAAAGGTAAAAAGTCTCAAGGTAAAAAAGCCTACGTTTACCTAAATAAAAAAGATTCAATACAATTTGTATAAAAATAAGAAAAAACCCTCGAAACTATTGAGGGTTTTTTCTTATACATGCTAAAATATTTCTATGGAAAAACCAGAAGCTATAAAGTTTCACTCGGGAAGTGAGCATAGTCTTTCTGCAAAGGAAATCATTAATCCAATACTTGAAAGGGAGCATTTTATTGAGTCTCTGTATGAAAAATTAAAAGACGCGACTATTGAACAAAAAACTGATGTAGTGTCTATACTATTCAAAAATTCTGTTGAAGATGGGATGACTCTATCCAAAAAGTTAGGATTAAATACTACCGCAACGTTTCAGTCTTTGATGGATTCAGCAGATAGAGAAGATAGATTGATAGAGCAAATAACATCATCAGTGTCCAGAGAGGTTGATAATATGTCTGACACAAATAGAATATTATTTGAAACAGAACTAAGTGACTACGAAAGACGAAAAGATGATCAGTCAATCAGGAAAAGAGTTATACAAAAAGAGACTGAAGATGAAATACAAGAATACTACCTTCCTTTTATTGCACAAAAGAGAGTACAAGAAAAAATAGGAATAAGTAGTAGTTTGGCAGATGAATCTCTGGTTCAATTATTTACTACACGAGAAAGAATACGAGGAAACCTGTTTCCGTTTTTTACAATTGCCGATTATATAAAGAAGGAAACAGGAAAAGAGCTAGAGTGGGGAGGTGAAAGGACTTTAACAGAAAAGGAAGCAATAGTTGTTCTAGAAAAATATGGATTAGATTTAGAAAATGCTAAGGCTTCTAAAAGAATAAATCCAATGCCTGTGTATAAAGAAATTTATGATGCTCAAAAAGATAATGCAAAATTAGAACTTAAAAAAGAGATTAGAGAAAGCCTTATTTCTAGAGGATACAGTGAAGGTGATTTTGAAATTTTTAAAAAGGGTACAAAATATGTAATTGAGTTTTCAGATGATATCGAAAAAAAGGAAACATTCTCTGATTATCAAAAGAAAAAAGTGGCAGCTATTGAAAAAGAATTACTCAAAGAAGGTGTAGACAAATACTCCATCGCCCAAGGTCTCGCCGGTGTATCAACTCCTGAATCTATAGAACTAAGAGAAAGACTACTTAAAGAAGGATTGAGTCCTTAAATTATATGTCTCTACTATTTTTGTAATGCAGAAAGATTGATATACATGACTAAAATATTCGAACATAATGAGTCACAAGATGAAAATGAGGAATTTGAAGAAGAAAGATTATAAAAATTATATTTGATAGATAACTCAAACAAGGAAAAAGAAGAGGAGGCAATAGAAAAAATTGAAAAAGTACTAAGTATCTCAGAGAAATACTTATCTGAAATAGAAAAGAAAGCTGCTTTTGCAACAATAAACTATTTGAAAGCAAAGAATTTGATATAATCTAAATAATGGAATTAAAAAATACCTTTCTTACTATTGAATCAGGGAAAATAGATTCTTTGGAAAGAGAAAAAGAAATTTTACAGAACGAAATTCTTGAAAGAGAAAAAAAAATCTCAGATTCAAATCCTGAAATAGTAAGAAATCAGGCAGTTGCTGAAACGTTATCTGAGTATGCTCAAAATAAACCACATGAAGTTTTAGATAATGAAATACTTTTGGATGAGAAATCAGAGCATGAAATTGTTCTTGCGCTTTCTCCCGAAAAACATGATGACAAAATGGCGAACCTAATAGGTTTAATTCAAACGAAAGGTATTTTGAATACTTTAGCAGTTATCCAAAAGACAGAAGATTCTCACGTGCAGGACGACTTTCACAGATTTTTAGTTCAGTATGTAAAAGAGGGTCTTCCTGTGAACGGGCTTACAGATAAAAGTGAATTAACAAAAATTTTAAAAAGAACTTTGTTTGAAATTGTTTTACCAAGTTTTAGGGGCGGGGAAGAAGGTGGTTTTAAGGTTTTATATAACAATATGAAACAGTTTTATACAGGAATGCTTTCTATTGCAAATGAAACTGATTATTTAACTCTAGAAATTGCAAACGCTATTGGATCAAGAGAATTCATATTTTACGTGTCCGTGAGCGACTCATCTATAGATTTATTTGAAAAACAAATTCTTTCTATTTTCCCAGATGCAAGAATGGAAGTTAAAAATGATGATTATAATATTTTTGGAGAAGCGGGCGAATCTTCTGGTGCTTATGCTACTCAAAAAGAATTGACAGTGAAAACTTTGAAAACTGCAGAGGAGATGGATACTGATCCAGTGCGAGTTATGTTAAATATTTTCTCAAAACTTGATGAACATAATGAAGCTGCAGCAATCCAAATTATCTTCAAACCTGTAAAAGATTTTTATACTAAAGCTTATTTGAAAGGTTTGGCCAAAGCGGAAAAGGGTGAGGGTGCTTCAGAGTTCTTTAGTATAAGAAACACAACCGGAGACAAATTCATGAGAGGAGTTTCTAAGGCTGTATCTATGACCGGGTCTATTTTTGAAGGAAGGAAAAGTTCAGAAGATGAAAAACCAAAGGATGTTGACTCAAACCTTATAGAAAATGTAAACAAGAAAATTACTTCAGAAGTTGTTTCAACAAATTTACGACTAGTGGCTTCATCTGCTACTAAGGCTCGAGCTGATGCTATTTTGTCGGAAATTAAGTCTGCCTTTAATCAGTATCAAAACACTAAAGGTAATAGATTGGAATTTGTTAATGTTTCTGAAAAGTATAAAAAGACATTCTTTAAGAAATTTTCATTTAGAGAATTCAATCCAGCAAATGATATGCCACTTAGTATAGATGAATTATCTTCTTTAGCTTATTTTGTTTCTGAACAAAAAGACCTAAGCCCACAACTTAAAACTTCTGGATTTAAGACATCATCAGCACCTGTGAATATTGCTAGTGATGGAATTTTACTCGGAAAAAATGTCCACAGAGGAGCAGACACAGAAATTCATTTTTCAGACAATGACAGAATGAGACACTTTTATGCGATCGGACAAACAGGAACTGGTAAGACAACACTTTTGAAAAATATGATAATTCAAGATATTAAAAACGGAGACGGTGCTTGTTTTATCGACCCGCATGGATCCGATGTTCAAGATATTTTGGCGAATATTCCACCAGAAAGAATGGATGATGTTATCTATTTTGATCCTGCCGACATGAAGAGACCGATGGGGCTAAATATGCTTGAATACGATTCTAATTATCCAGAACAAAAAACTTTTGTTGTTAATGAATTGTTTTCTATTTTTCAAAAATTGTATGGAGAGTCTAATCCAGAATCTATGGGTCCTATGTTTGAACAATATTTCAGAAACGCGACAATGCTCGTGATTGAAGATCAAGAATCAGGCTCAACACTTCTTGATGTTTCAAGAGTTCTTGTTGATAAAGAGTTTAGAGAAATGAAATTGTCTAAATGTAAGAACCCGGTAATTTTGACTGCATGGAGAGAGAACCTCGAAAAAGCGGGAGGGGAAGCGTCTCTTGCCAATGTTGCTCCGTACATTACATCAAAGTTCGATGTATTTTTAGCTAACGACATAATGCGACCAATTATTGCTCAAGAAAAATCAAGTTTTAATTTCAGGGACATTATGGATAATAAGAAGATTTTACTTGTAAATCTTTCGAAGGGAAGACTTGGGGATATAAACTCAAGCTTGATTGGTTTGATTTTGGTTGGAAAGATTTTGATGGCAGCTCTTTCAAGAGTTGATTCGTTTGGAAAAGAAATGGCACCATTTTATTTATATATTGATGAGTTTCAAAATGTTACAACTCCATCTATTTCTGCAATTTTGTCAGAAGCCAGAAAGTATCAACTTTCATTAAACATAGCTCATCAATTCATAGATCAGTTATCAGATGGAATTAGAAGTTCTGTCTTTGGTAACGTTGGAACTATTTGTACATATCGAGTTGGAGCCAAGGATGCTGAGTTTCTAGAGTCACAATTCAGTCCAACTTTTGTTGCAAAAGATATACAAAATATAGACAACTATAATGCGTACATCAAAATGCTTTCAAATGGTGTACCAATAAATCCATTTTCTCTCCGAGCACTCGTTCCACCAGAAGGAAATCTCGAGCAAGTAGAAAAATTAAAGGAATATTCTTCTCTGAAGTATGGAAGAGTACGAGAGGAAGTGGAAGAAGAGATTATGAATAGGTATAAAAAAGAGGATAAACCTGTTCAAGAAAGAAACCCATTCGATAAGATATAGTCTAAATAATATTGATATTACTTGATTTTATTATAAATGCGGGTTAATATCATGCAACTTATATTTAAGTGTTTTTCACTTGAAAAAGTATTAATTATTAGGTTGTATACCCGTTCGACTCCGCCAAAGGTTTCGATCAGGGTGCTAACTAAAAAACTTATTATGGCATTAAAGAAATATAAACCAACATCGCCAGGTCAAAGAAATATGACTGTAATCAAATACAGGGATTATTTGACTACAGACAAACCAAACAAGAAACTTACAAAAGGTAAGAGAAGTACTGGTGGTAGAAACTCTGATGGTAGAATTACTACAAGACACAAAGGAGGTGGAAACAAGAAAAAATACCGACAAATCGATTTTAAATATAACAAGATCGGTATTCCAGCAAAACTAGAAACTATTGAGTATGATCCAAACAGAACAGCCTTTATTGGTGTTGCTCTGTATGCTGATGGAGAGAGAAGATATATTATCGTTCCTCAATCAATGAAGGTAGGAGATACATTTGAGGTTTCAGAAACAGCTAAGACTAAGACAGGTAACAGAACTATGATTGGTAAAATTGCTGTAGGAACATTTGTTTATAATATTGAACTACAACCAGGAAATGGTGCGAAATTAGTTCGATCAGCAGGAAACTATGCTGAGATTGTTGCTCAAGATGTAGAAACAGGAATGACTCAACTAAAAATGCCTTCAACAGAAATAAGAAAAGTTATTTCAACAGTTTGGGCATCAATTGGTGAAGTTTCAAACCCAGAGAAAAAACTTGTTAATGTTGGTAAGGCTGGTAGAAACAGACACAAAGGTGTTAGACCGACTGTTAGAGGTTCAGCTATGAACGCTGTAGACCATCCACACGGAGGAGGAGAAGGTAGACAAGGTATTTCTCTTAGAAGAGGTCCTAAGACACGACAAGGTAAACTTGCATACGGTGTTAAGACTAGAAAGAAGAAGAAATATTCAAAGAATATGATTGTGAAGAGAAGAAAGACACAGAGATAGATTTAAAAAGAAAAAAGCGCGGCCTTCGGCCGCGCTTTTTCTTTATATTTACTTGTCCAAAAACCCCGTCATCCCCCACAACACCACCGTCATCCTCCGCCCTACACCACCGTCATCCTCGGGTTTAACCCGGGGACCCATGTTTAAAACTATCGTAAATAATATTTTTAAGGCCTAGGTCCCTGCCTACGCAGGGATGACGGAGGAGGGTGTTTTTTAATTTATTCTGCTGAGTTTAGTTCTCATGAGGTGGGAAAATACCTATTTATCCAAAAAAAAAAGTATAATATTACTAGTTATTAATTTATTTAAAATATGAAAATCTTTCAAAAAACAGTCTTGTTCTCTTTATTATTTATTCTTTTTGTTCCTTTTGTTTCGAGTGCAGAAGAATCAGCAAATAAAAATGATATTTATTTAAGTGGTGACATTGATTCAAAGGTTCACGTTATCACATACATAGACTTTGAGAGCCCTTTTGCAGATAAATTTAATACTACAGTTAAAAGTTTAATTGATGAGTATGATGAGGATGATGTATCTTTTCTCTATAGATTTCTTCACTTAACTGGAATCTATCCTAAAGCAGAAGAAAGAATACAGGCTTTTATGTGCATGTTGGATATTGGTGATAGTGATGAGAAAATCGAATATTTAGACAGGGTATTCGGAGCGGTATCAACTGATGAACATGAGGTAGAAGAGGTTGATCTAGATAGCTCAGATTTTGAAGATTGTTTAGAAAGTAATAAATACCTGAAAGAGATATCAGAAAATACAGATATGTATATGAATGAGTTTAGAAAAGATTCTCAGTTTGGAATACCTCATACATCTATTTTTATTGGCAATAGTTTTGAAGCTAACATAAGAGGTGCAGTTCCAAAGAATGAAGCAGAAAGAGTAATTGATCTAGTATTAAAGATCGATAATGACGATCATGAAGATGACGACGACGATAAGGAACATGTTGATAAATATGACGATGAGTATGAAGATGACGACAATATGGAACATGAGGACGTGAATCTTTCAGCTTCAGAGATTTCATTCCTAATTGAAACTATTTTTGGAAAAAACTCAGATGTTTATAAGTTTATACAGTTGCTAATTCAGGTTGGAGTGATTAAATAAAATACGTTGATATTCCTACTCTTTTCCAAGGTTGGACCTTAGAAAATAAATTAGTTCAATAAAAAAGCGGCCCTTCGGGCCGCTTTTTGTTTATATATTGTCCTTAATACTCAGCCCGAAACAAACAATAAATCATATTTTGTATCTAAAATTAGTAAAATATGTTCTACATAATGACTTCCGGTGTATAAGTGCTTGACTTTAAGTTCCTATTTGATAGTATTTCACAAGCTCTAATTCGGAGCTTTTTATTTTCAAAGAATTTATGACAAGATCCATTAAAAAAGGTCCATATGTGGACGACAGACTTCTAAAAAAACTTGAAGGGAAAAAACCAATTGAAACTGGTGTTATTAAGACATGGTCAAGAAATGCCGAGATTTCTCCAGATATGGTTGGTTTTACTTTTGGTGTTCATAACGGTAGAGTTCATAATAACGTTCTTGTAACAGAAGAAATGGTAGGTCATGTGTTAGGAGAATTCTCTCCTACAAAAAAATTCCTGAGACACGGAGGTAAGATGCAAAAAGAACTTGATCAGAACAAAAGGGAGGCCGAAATTACAGCTGCAAAAGCTGCAAAATCTGCAAAATAAATTCATAAACAATGACAAAGGCATTATTAAAAAATTATAGACAATCACCAAGAAAAGTAAGACTAATTGCTGACTCTATTAGAGGTAAAAAAATTAACGATGCTTTAAATGCTCTACAATTTATGCCAAAAAGAGCTGCTGAACCTATGAAAAAACTTTTAGAATCAGCTATTGCTAATGCAAAAGATAATTCAGTTGATCTTACAGATTTAATAGTAAAAGAAATTACTGTTGATGATGGACCAACCCTAAAAAGATCAATGCCAAAATGGAGAGGGACTGCTCACCCAATTAGAAAGAGAACTAGTCATGTTAATCTCTTTCTTGCCGTAAAAGAATCAAAAAAAGAAAATAAAAAATCTGAAATAAAGAAAGAAACTAAAGTTGTAGCAAAGAAAACAGTTAAAAAAGCTCCTGCTAAAAAAACTGTAGCTAAAAAGAAGATAAATAAAGATAAGAAATAATTTATGTCACATACAGTACACCCATATGCACACAGAATCGGAATACTAAGAGATTGGAAATCTCGATGGTTTGGTGATAATAAGAAGTACAGAGAATATCTAAAAGCAGATATTCTGATAAGGCTCTTCCTAGAAGAGAGACTTGCTGATATGCATGTTGCAGATATTATTATTGATAGAAGCAAAAAAGGACTACGATTGATCATAAAATCTTCAAGGCCAGGTCTTATTATTGGTAGAAGTGGAGAAGGTCTAGAAAAAACAAGACTTGCTCTTGAAAAATTCATGAAGAAAAAAGATATTCATGATTCAGCTGCAGATTTAAAAATTGAAATAGAAGAGGTTAGATCACCAGAAGCTGATGCTAAATTGGTTGGTCTTATGGTAAAGGAGGCTATTGAAAAGAGAATGGCATTCAGAAGAGTTTTAAAACAAACAGTAGACAAGGTGATGGCAAACAGAGAGGTTCAGGGAGTTAGGATTAGAATCGGAGGTAGATTGAACGGAGCTGATATGGCTAGAACTGAAGAAATTAAGAAGGGTAGAATTCCTTTGCAAACACTAAGGGCAGACATTGATTTTGCTAGAGTAAGAGCAAATATCCCACAAGGAGTACTTGGTATTAAGGTGTGGATTTATAGAGGTGATATTTTTAACAAATAAGGCTTATGTTATTCCCAAAGAAAGTAAAACACAGAAAATGGCAAACAGGTAGAATGAACGATGAGAAGCGGACAAGATCTTCTACTAAGGGAGCCTCAGTATCTTTTGGAGAGTTTGGTCTTAAAGCTATAACTCAAAAACGGGTTAAATCAAATCAGATCGAAGCAGGAAGAAGAGCTATGTCACGACATCTAGGAAAAGTTGGTAAGACATGGACTAGAATTTTCCCAGATAGACCTTTTACAAAAAAACCTTCTGAAGTGAAGATGGGAAAGGGAAAGGGAGACCCACAAGGATTTGAGGTTGATGTTTTTCCAGGAAGAATTATCTTCGAAGTCGACGGAGTACCTGAAGATGTTGCTAGAGAAGCTTTGAGAAAAGCAGGAACAAAGCTTCCAGTAAAGACTAAGATTGTTGCAAGAGATTAAAAATTGTGTAAAGTAGTAAAGCTTATGAAAGATCTTAAAAAAATGACAGAAGCAGATTTGAAGAAAAATTTGGAGGAGAAACGAAAATCTCTTATGGATTTGAGATTCAATATGACTGGTTCAGCAAAAAGGGGTTCAAAGGAAGCATCTACTTTAAAAAGAGATATCGCAAAACTTCTTACAGAACAAGGTCTAAGAACTAAGAAATCATAATATGAAATTAAAGAAAGATACAAAAGAAAAGGAGATGGTAAATTCAGGAAAAGTTCTTAGTGGTGTTGTTGTATCTGATAAGATGGATAAAACGGTTGTTGTTGAGGTTCAAAGATATTTCAAACATCCTGTATACGGAAAGTTTGTAAAGATGAGAAAAAAATACAAGGCTCATGATGAGTTGAATGAAAAGAAAGTGGGGGACAAGGTAGAAATTGTAGAGACAAAACCTATCTCAAAAGATAAAAGATTTACAGTAAAGAAATAGCTTATGTTACAAACACAATCAATAGTAATAATCACAGATAACTCAGGAGCCAAAATTGGTAGAATTTTTAAAGTTCTTGGAGGATCAAAAAGAAGATATGCTCAAATAGGAGATCTTGTGGTACTTTCTGTACAAAAGGCAGAGCCAAGAAAATCTATCAAGAAGAAAGATGTTGTTGTTGGTGTTGTTGTAAGACAGAAGAAAGCTTTTAGAAGAAAAGATGGTTCTTATATTAGATTTGATGAAAACTCAGTAGTGATTGTTAACAAGGAATCAAAAGAACCAGTTGCGAACAGAGTTTTTGGACCAGTTCCAAGAGAACTATCTGAGATGGGTTACCAAAAGATATCAGGTATGGCACCAGAAGTAATTTAATAAGATATTATGAAAATCAAGAAAGGAGACAATGTAATAGTGTTAACAGGAAAAGATAAGGGTAAAACTGGAAAGGTTTTAAAGGCTCTTCCTCTTGATGGTAAAGTTATTATTGAAGGTATTAACATTTCAAAAAAACACTCAAAAAATAGATTTTCTGGAGACAAGAAGGGTGAAATTATTGAGATTACTATGCCAATAGAAGTTTCAAACGTTGCTATTTTAGACCCAAAAGACAAAAAACCTACAAGAATTGGTTATAAGGTTGTTGATGGTAAAAAAATTAGAATTGCCAAGAGATCAGGACAAGAAATTAAATAGAGCAAATCATTTTAAATAAAATATCATGGAAAAAATTATAGACAAACAAAAAAAAGCATTTGAAGCACTGAAAGACAAATTTGGATATACAAATGTTATGCAAGCACCAAAACTTGAGAAAGTTGTTGTATCTGTTGGAGTTGGTTCAATTGTTACAGACAAAAGAAAGGTTCAACTTATTCCAGAAAAACTTGAAAAGATAACAGGACAAAAGGCTCTTATGAGACCAGCAAAGAAGTCTATTGCTACTTTCAAGGTTAGAGAAGGTCAGGTGTCTGGTTACCAGACAACACTACGAGGTAAAATGATGACAGACTTCCTTGATAAGCTTGTAAACGTTGCCTTGCCTCGAACTAGGGACTTTAGAGGGATAAAAAGAGAGGGAGCTGATGAAATGGGTAACTACTCATTAGGAATCAAGGAGAACTCAATTTTCCCAGAAACTTCAGATGAGGACATTAGAGATATTTTTGGTATGTCTATTACAATAGTAACTTCTGCAAAGAGTGAAAAAGAAGTTGTCGCCTTTCTTGAATTCCTAGGATTCCCATTCAAAAAAGAAGAACAAGCATAAAATTTTAATAAGAAATAGAAAACACCGTACTTGTCCCACAAGTACGGTGTTTTTAAAACAGTCTTAAACTAGGGTTTCATTGTCTACAACCCTTGTTAGAGTCTACAACCCTTGTTAGACCTCCAATTTTATTCCGAATAATCAATTCAGAAAGTGACCAGTCCTCATTTACGAGACTCAGTAGTCTATGGGGCGTACCCTGAATACTTGTATGAGTCGCTACACCCTCTTCTTCTGTTGAGATTCCAATCAAGATTGGAATACTGCTGGGTGAGAATGATAAGGCCATAAGTCTTTTCCTAAGTCTCCTCAGACAAAGATCGGATTTCTTGCTGTTTTTTTCTACAATTGTGTATTTCATTTTTTTGTGTTCTGTCCCAAATAGGATGTTACCACCTTTAGGTTAAAAGAAAAGGCCGAAGCGAAGCTTCGGCCTTAATCTACCTTAGGATGATTTCAATCATCAAACCAGTACTAGGAAACCTTTTTAGGGGTATTTCGCCTATAATGATATCCAGTGCCTGTCTGAATGTCTCTAGGATAGAGTAGGGTGCTCCTACAAAATCTGTTTCAGTATTATCAGTCAAATCTCTGATTGAAAGAGTTACTTCAGAGTCTGGATGCTCCTCCTTTAGTTCTCGAAGTCTTAATAAGACTTCTTCAGAATCATCAGATTTTAATTTTCCTGAGGTATATTCGAGTACGTATTTGTCCATGTTTGGTTTATCCTTTCTACCTTACATAATATTCATTTATGTAAAAAAGTAAATATATGGTTTATTTTATTTAATCACCCCTAATAAGTTCTTCTTATTAAGCCTTTATTTTAAACAAATAATAACCAAATTAGATTTATACTTTATTGATATATTTAAAACCTATAAAAGCGTTGACTTTTATAATGTGCCCTGCTAATATACCAGAACCCAATTTAAGGGCTTTTATTTTTTGAATATGGCAAAAAAATCAGTAATCGCAAGAGCAAAAAAAACACCTAAGTTTCAAAGCCGAGTCGTAAGACGGTGCTTTAAATGTGGAAGAAAAAGTGGATACATGAGAGACTTCGATATGTGTAGAATTTGTTTTAGAGAATTAGCTAACGAAGGTAAGATCCCAGGAATTAAAAAATC
The DNA here is from genome assembly GCA_964589635.1 of uncultured Candidatus Saccharibacteria bacterium. GTDB lineage: Bacteria > Patescibacteriota > Minisyncoccia > Phycocordibacterales > JAACPR01 > CAZUCU01. The sequence continues at coordinate 23,676 of CAZPRI010000001.1, forward strand.
ATCATGGTAGGAGATAAAATTTCAAACTTAATAATAGGTCTAAAAAATGCTTACAATGCTAAGCACACTACTTTTGAACTTCCTTATACTAAAATGAACGAATCTATTTTAGAGGCTCTTAAAAAACAAGGTTTTGTTTCTGACTTCAAACAAAAGGGAAAGGACCTTAAGAAAGAACTGTCTGTAACTTTAAAATATAAAGAAGGTGAAGCAGCTGTAACAGACGTAAGAAGAGTTTCAAAGCAATCAAAGAGAGTTTATCTTGGATATAGAGATATTGTTCCAGTTAGACAAGGCTATGGAGTTACTATCATTTCAACACCAGCAGGTGTTATGACAGGAAAGGAAGCAAAGACTAAAAAACTTGGAGGAGAAGAATTATTTAAAATTTGGTAATTATATTATGTCTAGAATTGGAAAAAAACCTATCGATATACCAGAAAAGACAGAAGTAACTGTTGAAGGTAATTTGATTACAGTAAAAGGGCCTCTAGGAGTTCTTACAAGAACTTTTAACAAGTTTGTGACCGTAGAAGTAAAAGATGGACAAGCTATCGTCTCTCCTGTTGGTGAATCAATCAAATCAAGAGCTTTTTGGGGAACATATGCATCACACATTAAAAATATGGTTGATGGTGTAAACCAAGCTTTTGTTAAGGAGCTTATTGTTGAAGGTGTGGGATATAAGTGGGCAGTACAAGGAGACAAAATTGTATTGAATATTGGTTTTTCACATCCTGTAGAATTATCTATTCCAGAAGGAATAACATGTGAAGTAGAAAAGAACAATCTTAAGATTTCAGGTACTGATAAAGAAAAGGTTGGAGAACTAGCTGCAACTATTAGATCAAAGAAAAAGCCAGAACCTTATAAAGGTAAAGGTATTAGATATGCTGGTGAAATTATTAGAAGAAAGGAAGGTAAGAAAGCCGCATAATAATTACTTATGAATAAAACAAGAACAGAAAGAAGAAAAATAAGACAAAGAAGAGTACGATCAAAAGTTCAAGGTACTTCTGTTAAGCCACGACTGTCTGTGTTCAAATCAAACACTGCTGTTTATGCTCAAATAATTGATGATGAAAAAAAAGTAACATTAGCTGCTTGTGACTCAAGAAAAATTGAAGGAGAAGATATGACAGATAAAGCAAAAAAGGTTGGTGCTTCTGTTGCAAATGATTTACTTGCTAAAAAGATTGACACTGTTGTTTTTGACAGAGCGGGTTACAGATTCACTGGAATTGTGAAAAGTTTAGCAGATGGAGCCAGAGAAGCTGGACTAAAATTTTAAATATTATGACTGATGTTATTGAAAAAAAAGAAATAGAAACAAAAACACCTCAAACTGGAGCTACACCAGAAAGAAGTTCTACTTTTAAAAGAGAGGAGGGTGGAAGAAGAGTTTTTACAAAAAATAGAAGAAAAAATAATAAGAGAAGAGAAAGACCAAGATCAGAATTTGATCAAAAAATTCTTGGAATTAGAAGAGTTACAAGAGTGTCATCAGGTGGAAGAAGATTCTCATTTTCTGTAACAATGGCAATTGGTGATAAGAAAGGAAGAATCGGTATTGGAACAGGTAAAGCTGGAGATACTGCACTAGCTATCGAAAAAGCAACAAGATCTGCCAAAAAGAATCTCTTGACTATTAAAATGACAGACAACAATTCAATCCCACATGAAGTAACTGCAAAATACTGTAGTGCAAAAGTTCTTCTTATTCCAGCAAGAGATAGAGGAATTATTGCTGGTTCTGTTGTTAGAGATATCATTAACCTATCTGGACTTCAAGATATTAACGGAAAAATTATTTCAGGAACAAAAAATAAACTAAATATTGCCAGAGCAACTATAAAGGCTTTGGAAATGCTTAAAAATCCTTTTAATCCAAAAAAGGTTGTGGCAGTAAAAAGAGTAGATAACAAAAAATAGTATGCAAATACATCAAGTAAAAAGAAATACAAAGAATGCTAAATCTACAAGAATAGGTAGAGGTGGTAAAAGAGGTAAAACTTCTGGTAGAGGACACAAGGGTCAAAGACAACATGGAGGACATGGAGTTAGACCTGAAATGAGAGATATAATCAAGAAACTTCCTAAACTAAGAGGTAGAGGTGTTAATTCAAACAAGAGTATTAAACTAGAATCTACTCCAATAAACCTAACTTTAATTCAAGATAATTTTGAAGATAATAAAATTGTTTCTCCAAAGACTCTTTTCACAAAAGGGCTTGTAAGGAAAGTTTCAGGAAAGCTTCCAGTTGTTAAAGTTCTAGGAAACGGAGATATCAAAAACAAAGTAACTGTTACAGATTGTCTCATCTCAGTATCAGCAAAAGAAAAAATTGAAAAAGCTGGTGGTAAGGTTATACTTAAATAGCTTATGATTAAAAGATTTTTTGAAAAACTAAGACTTCTGACAAAAGACAGAGATCTTAGAAATAAAGTGTTTTTTGTACTTGGTGCTTTGTTAGTGTTTAGAGTTCTTGCTTCAATCCCAATTCCTGGAGTTGATCAAGCAGCTTTGAATAGCTTTTTTGCAAGTAATCAATTCCTATCTCTATTGAATGTATTTTCAGGTGGAGGACTATCTGCACTTTCAATCGTTATGCTTGGAGTTGGTCCATACATTACCGCTTCAATTATTATGCAGTTGCTGACTATTATTTCACCGAAAGTTAAGGAGGCTTTTCAAGAGAATGGTGCTGAAGGAAGAAAGAAAATGTCTAACTACTCAAGACTTTTGACATTACCTTTAGCCACAATTCAAGCTTTCAGTTTTATTATTATTCTTCAACAACAAGGAATAATTGCTCAAATCACTGGCCTTTCTCTTGTTGCAAACATAGTAGTTGTAACAGCTGGTTCACTTCTTCTAATGTGGATCGGAGAACTTATCACTGAGTTTGGTGTCGGGAACGGTGTTTCACTAATTATTTTTGCTGGTATAGTTGCGGGGTTGCCTTCTTCAATTCAGCAAGCTTTGGTTACATATGATCCATCACAAATACCAACATATTTCGCATTCATAATGGTTGCGATTGTAACTATTATTGGCGTTGTGGTTATCACAGAAGCAGAAAGACCTATTCCTGTTACATACGCAAGACAGGTTAGGGCTCAGGGTTCAACAGCCGGAGGGCAGACAACATATCTTCCACTTAGATTAAATCAAGCAGGAGTTATTCCGATTATTTTTGCTCTTTCAATGCTACTTCTTCCACAAATGGTTTTCACTTTTCTTCAAGGAGTAAGCAATGAAATGGTAAGTTCATTTGCCGCTAGTGCAAGTGCATTCTTAACAAATCAACTAACATATGGGATCACATACTTTATATTAGTTTTCTTGTTCACATATTTCTATACAGCAGTTACTTTTGATCCAGATAATGTTTCAAAGAACTTACAGAGAAGCGGTGGTTTTATTCCTGGAGTTAGACCTGGAGAAGCTACAAGTGAACACATTTCAAATGTACTTTCAAGAATTACATTTTTTGGGGCATTGTTTCTTGGATTAGTTGCAGTTCTCCCTTTGGTTGTTCAATCATTGACTGGAATAACATCTTTGACTGTTGGTGGTACAGCACTTCTAATTGCAGTATCTGTAATCATTGATCTTTTGAAAAAAGTAGATGGACAAGTTTCTTTGAGAGAGTATTAAGGATAAGCAAAATCATTATTAAAAAAGTAATAAAATTAATTACAGTAGTGTGTATTCCTGTATTCTTAGTGTTGCTATTGGGAACATCTAAACTAAATAATGATTTAAATTCATCATCATTAAGTCTGGTCAATTTTAATCTTTTAGCACAAAATTATATTCAAAATGCGAATTGTCCTGTAGAGAAGGATTTGACCGAACACATCAATGATGAAATATTTGATAGAACATCTTCTGCTATTCCAGAGTCTTCACCAACAGACCTATTTATTTCAAGAGGTAATAGTGCGTCCTGGAATGAAGAAATAGGTGGAGTATGGGAAAGAAATCCAAATGTTTTAAAATCTAATAATAAACTATTGGATTTCTCTGGGGTCTCACCATGGAATTCAGGTACTGGTTATAACAGAGCAGGAACATTGATAACTCCTAGGCATATTATTTATGCCAATCATTATAATCCAAGTAAGGGTGAACACCCTATAGAAATAGGAACAAAAATTAATTTTGTGGATATGAACAACTCCATTGTAGAAAGAACATTGGTGGATTCTAGAAAGGTTTATGGTACTGATATTCAAGTTGGGTTATTGAATGAAGATGTTCCAGAAAATATACCGTTTTATCCAATATTGGATTCTGGAAACCTAGAAAAGTATCTTGGAAACAAATCAAAAGATTTATTTTTAATAGCATTAAATCAAGATCATGATGTTATTGTAAGGGAGATTTTACAACCCATTAATTCTGTAAGAATCTCTCATAAAATCCCTGTTTCAGATCAACTTAATTTGTTCAGTAAAAACTTAAGGGTAGGAGATTCTGGTAATCCAATGTTTTTTAGTATTAATGGTGATTTAGTGCTCATTGCTGGGCATGCTAGTAAGGTTGCTGGTCCATCATATTCATTTTATAAAAAAGAGATTCAAGATACTATCAATCAGATGAGTTCAGGGTACACATTGAAGAATTTTGACCTTTCATGCTTCAGGCCTCATATTGTTTTGTCTGATGAGGCTCCTCTTGTTGTTCCTGAAAAATTTGATGTTGGTGATAATGTTGGTTCAATAAAAATTAAAAGTGGTTTACAAAGTGGCGGATACGTATTTTCTATATCAAAAGGTAATGAGGACGGACTGTTGTCTATAAATAGTTCAACAGGGAAAATTGTTGTAGCAAGCAAGATATCTAATCAGTTAAAAAGCTCATCAAGAGAAATAGAAATAAGTGTTAAGTCTGATGTTTTTCCTGACACAGCAGTGTATCAATCATACAAAATATATTTTGAGGATTATTTACCAAAATTTTCCGCTCTTATTGAAGATAAAAAGGATGATTCGATTAATTTTGCATGGAGAACAACTTCTGCAAAACCAAGAACAGTTAGTATCCCTGTAGAGACTAGATATAAACATCATATTTTTAAAAACAGTGTATTTTTGGGGACTGTAGAAAAAAACACTTTCACAGATCTTGATTTTAAAACTGAAGAACCGTCTAGGTACTTAATATATGTTGAAAGTGATAATGATCTTATTGGTTTTTCTGAAATAATCATTAATCCTTCAGAAATTAATACTCCTAACAACGCACCTATCCTATCTTCAATAGGAGATCAAGATGTCGTAGAAGAATCAACATTATCTTTAGAAATAGAGGCAACTGATGCAGATAGAGACACTCTCTCATATTCAGTTGATTCTTTGCCAGAGAATGCCTCATTTAATCCAAATTCAAGAAAATTTATTTTTGAACCAGATCAGACTCAAGAAGGACAATACGATATTACCTTTATAGTTTCAGATGGGGAATTGAAAGATGAAGAAGCAATTGTAATCACTGTTACAAATCTAGGAGACTCAAAGTCTATTGATGACTCAGATAATGATGGAATTTTAGACACACAAGATAAATGTCCAAATACTCCAGCAAATATAAAAACTCACGTGAACAAATTTGGTTGTCCAAAACCAGTTCATACAAACTTTGATACGGGAACAGATTTGGATGATGTTGACCCGACAGCTTCAATTACAGGCCTTGAATTAGGAGTATCAAACAAAGGAAAAATTAAATTCCTAGAAGACGTTACGCTTAACACTAGCTCATATATAACAAAAAGAGTTAATCTTGATAATTTGATTAAGATTGAAAAAAATAAGGTTACAATTGATTCAGATAGTGCGCCACAATTAAATAGAAGAGCAACTATTGAGTTGGAGGGTGTCGAATTTGATACTCCGGTTATAAAGAAGGATGGAAATGTGATATTGTGTCCATTTAGAGTCGACGCTTCAGGAGATGAGGATTGTATAATTGAATCATACGATAAATCAACAGGTCTTCTAGTTTTTACAGTTTCAGGTTTCTCAACATATGAAATTCAAGAAGGGTCAGGTGAAAATGAAACAACTGTTTCAGAAGTTAAACCTACATCAAGTGTAAACACTGATAAAAGAACTAGTTCTGGAGGAAGGGGAGGTTCCTCATCAAAAGATAGTGGAGAAAAAGAAGTAACACTGATCAATTTTCTAAAAATTCTTTTATTTTTTGGGCTGATCTCTCAAGATCAAGTAAACTTTATTACAAGCTTATTTATTTAGAAAAAGGAGTCTGATTAGGTAAGCGATCTAGATTTTTATTTTGTTTTTTAAAAGTATATTCTTCATGACCAAAAACTAAAATTTCTGTTAATATTACTAATATGAATAAAGAAACGTATATTTTCATCTCTAGGTCAGGAGGAGGAAAGGGTACTCAAGTTGCATTATTAGAAGAATATATAAAAGAAAAAGACTATAGCCCTGTATTCCATATGGAGGCAGGAGACAGGTTTAGAGAGTTTATTTCACATAACACCTATTCCAGCAATTTAGCAAAGGAAATGACTAATTCTGGCGAATTATTGCCATCTTTCCTGGCAGTTTGGGCTTGGACCACTGAATTAATTACAGGTGTAAAGGAAAACCAAATATTGATTATTGATGGCACACCAAGACAGCTAGATGAGGCAATTATTTTAGATGAAGCTTTGAAATTTTACGGAAGAAATAAGGTTAAAGTTGTTGTAATTGATGTTTCAAGAGAATGGTCAATTGAAAGAATGAAGGAAAGAAAAAGGGCTGACGATAGAACTTTTGAATCTAGAAAGAAGAGATTAGATTGGTTTGAGGCTGATGTAGTAAAGGTTCTAGATTATTTTGAAGAAAGTCCTGATTATGAAGTTATAAAGGTTAATGGGGAACAGTCTATCAAAAAAGTTCATGATGAGATTTTAGAGAAATTAAAAATATAATGATTCAATTAAAGACAAAAGAAGATATAGAAATATTGAAAGTCGCAGGAAAGCATCTTGCAGACATAATGAGACAATCAGAGAAATTTGCAAAACCTGGAGTGTCTGTTGATGTTGTAGACGATTTCTTTATGGAAGAGATAAAGAAACTTGGAGATAAGCCTGCTTTTTTAAACTATAAACCATACGGAGCAAAGAGGCCTTTCCCTGCTTCTCTATGTGTTTGCGTGAACAATGAAATAGTTCATGGAATTCCAAATGAGGACCCTGTTGTTTTAAAAGAAGGAGACATTGTTACTTTTGATGCTGGTTTAATTCACAAAGGAATGATTGTAGATCATGCCGTTACATATGCAGTTGGAGAAATTTCAAAAGAAGCTAGGAAACTTTTAAATGTCACAAAGGATGCCTTGATGGCTGGAATAAAAGAGGCGGTGATTGGAAATAGAATAGGTGATATTTCTGCAAAAATTCAATCAATTGCCGAAAAAAATGGTTTAGGAATTATTGAAGGATTAGCAGGTCATGGAGTTGGTTTCGAAATTCATGAAGATCCATACGTTCCAAATGAAGGTGAAAAAAGGACTGGAGAATTAATCGAGGAAGGTCTAGTTATTGCAATAGAGCCAATGTTCTCTACTGGTTCTTCAGAGATAAAATTAGCAAAAGATGGGTATACATATTTGACAGGAGATGGAAGCCTTTCAGCACAATTTGAACATACTATCGCTGTAACAAAAGATGGTCCGGTTATTTTGACAAAGTAGGGAAAATATGTAATATGATGAAGTATAAAGATCTTTAAAATAAGTTTGTATTTAGTCATAGCTTTAAGTTTCTCATTCAATTTAGAGGTTTAAAGCTATGACTAAGCGGTTATAGTATTCGTCCCGAAGCAGTTGCGAATAAACTCCAAACAAAAACAAGACAATGTCTACAAAAAGAGATGGAAAGATAGTTAATATTATTCAGAATCTTATGCGAACACCAGCGTCCCGGTTAGGTGCGTTACTCGATCTTACAAACAAGTTAAAGGATCGAAACAGGGTTGGTATTGATACATACATTCTTTTGTGCGAATTGAACAGGGGGAGTGTTGAGGTAAAAAACCAAAACTTATCAAATGGCTCGGTGTCATCAAAACCTCTGTCACAACGGAGAAATTCGTTGCTAAAGAGAAATTCCTTGAAGATTCCAGAGAGGTCATATTCAGCGGTTTAGATTGGAGCTTTAAAGGAGACTTTCTTGATGAAGATCAAAAAGTCGAAGATCACCCTTGGTGAACAAACTATTCTTTATGGAAGCATTGGAAAGAATATTGCTAATGTTTCTATCGTTGAGGAATTGATTTACGAAGCGAAAGTTGAAACTACTCTCATGGATCTTTGGGATCTGCTCAAAAAAAAGAACAAAGGGCAGGAGGACGTACTGCTAAATAATGGTTATTCAAACGTCTTCTTCATTCGACATACTTTCGGTGCTCTGCGTATTGTGCAGGCGAGATGGATAGATGAAGGTTGGTACTTAATGTATCACTCCATTAATAACCTTGGAGATTGTATTCCTGATTATGGTGACTGCGTCTTCTGTCGCAATTCTTGAAACTTTAAACCCGATTCGCTTACGCGAATCGGGTTTTTTCTTTATGTCTTGGTTTCTCAGTACCCGCAGGGCATAAATATATTTCAGGTTGTAAATCTATTTTGGAAACCCAGTCCTTAAAAGATATTTCTTACAGAAAACGTGGGTCCCCGGGTTAAACCCGAGGATGACGTTTACTGTGTTGTAGGATAACGGTGGTTTTTGTAGGATGACAGTAGTTTTTTGGAGTTTGGAATGATGCAAGTAGAGACAATGATATTCGCAAGATTGAACCTTGCGAATGGTATGCAATAGACTTAGAATACCTTCATTACTATTTACTTTTTATATAAAAATGAAAAAAGAAAGAACTTTAGTCGTGGTAAAACCGGACGGTGTGCAGAGGTCATTGATAGGAGAAGTAATAGGAAGACTTGAAAGGGTTGGGTTAAAACTTGTAGCCTCAAAATTTATAGTTGCAGATTTGGATATGGTAGAAAAGCACTACACTGTTGATCCTGATTGGAAGAAGAAGGTAGGAACAAAATCACTTGAATCATATAAAAAAACAGATAAAGAGGCTCCTTTTTCTGATCCTGTAGAAATGGGAGACTTTGTTTTAAATAAATTGAAAAAATATATTTCATCAGGACCTGTAATGGCAATGGTCTGGGAAGGTGCGCATAGTGTTGGGGTTGTTAGAAAAATTGTTGGAGGAACAGAGCCTCTGACTTCTGATGTTGGAACAATACGGGGGGATTATGTTCATGATTCATATGATTTATCAGATGTTGATGGAAGGTCTGTGAGAAACGTTGTCCATGCTTCAGGTTCTCCTGAAGAAGCAGGTGTCGAAATCAAGATTTGGTTTGAAGAAAAAGAACTAATTGATTATAGGCTGGTTCAAGAAGCTATTTTATATGATGTGAATTTAGATGGGATATTAGAATAAGCTTGCAAAATAAGGGTCTATGATTTCGGCTTTTTCTTACAAAAAATAGAGGTATAATAGAGTAGGGATCAGAAGAAAATATCTAGATCTTTCAAAATATAAGGGCAGGCTTACATCGGTGAATATTTAGGTATTTATCCTGCGGCCGCCCACCTAGCATCAGCTAGGTATCACTTCTGATCTCAATAGAAAAACCGGCCATTATGGCCGGTTTTTCTATTGAATGGAAGTGCTATAATCATTTCATGAGATTAATCTTGGTAAAAGAAATAGTATCCATAGGAATAACTGTTTCATTGTTTCATTTTTTTGCATTGAAGCTTTTTTTGTACTGGACCACAGACTGGTTCGATATTTTGATGCATTTTTTAGGAGGAGCGCTTATTGGTCTTATTGTAATTTCTTTTATACAGAGACTGCATAATGGAAAAGAAGTTTTAAATAAGAGACTGTTGTCTATTTCTGTTATATTAGCGGTTGTAGCAATAGGTTTAAGTTGGGAATTGTGGGAATTATTTGTAGGTTTTACAGATGTTTTGAGTGACAGGACGGATACAATCATAGACTTAATAATGGATTTGATAGGAGGAACATCAGCAATTATTTATTACTATTTTAAGCATACTAATTAATGAAGACTCTTGAAAGAAAATTAATGAATTTTCTTTTTATGAGAGGGAGAAGAAGGGTGGAAAATATATTTCAAATAAGTGTGGTAGAGATTTCCTGTATTACGCGCTAAATTTTTATCTACCTGAAAAGTTTAATTCAGATAATAATCCTCAGATATTTGAAAAAGAAATTGGGATACCTGTAAAAGATTATCTTGCTTGGATCCAAATACAATTTTCAAGAATAGGAACCTTTCTATCAAAAAATAATGTAACACTGATCATAAATGGATCGAGCATAAAGTATTTCCGTGATTTCGTACTCGCTATACTTTTTACTAGAAAAAAGTATGAAGATGCAATAAAGGAGGTAGAATTTTGTATCGATTCGAATATTTCAGTTGGTATTGATATCTCAGTCTCAAAATGGATGTTTGGGCTGTTGGACCATGTAATGTTTGTGTATGGGTATGATAATAACAATCTTTACGTATTTGATACTCATTTTGTGGAGGGTATAGGTTATGAGAGGACAAATCTAGGCGAGTTTGTGTTTAAATTACCAAAACAAAAAGTGAAGGAAAGGTGGACTAGATTTGGCAGGGTGTGGAATGTGGATAATATTATAAATTAAAAATAGCGGCGACCGAAGGTCGCCGCTATTTTTAATAAACTACTATTTTATTTCTCCTATGATTCTTTCAAAACTTTCTGGTTTGTCTTTTGCAATTTCTGACAAAACTTTTCTATTAACTCCAATTTCTTTTTTAGCCATTACATCAATAAATTTTGAGTAAGAGAAACCAAGTGGTCGAAGAGCAGCATTTAATCTTGTGATCCACAATCTTCTAAAGTCTCCCTTTTTCTTTCTTCTGTCTCGAAGAGCATTTCTTCCTGCGTGCTTAATAGCCTCGTTAGCAAGCTTTTCTTTAGTTGATCGGCCAAATCTATAACCCTTAACCATTTTAAGCTTATTTCTTCTTGTCTTATTTGCATTTACTCCTTTTTTTACTCTTGTCATATTTTATTTGTTAGGTAAAAATCTCCCTCTAATCTTGTTTGTAAGTTTTATTTCGACCATTCTCTTCTTTCCTAGTCTAGTAGTTCCAGACTCTTTTGCATTAAAATGGTTCTGACCAGTTTTTCTGGCAAGAACTTTCCCGTTTTTCGTAATCTTTAGTCTTTTTGTATATGATTTGTTTGTTTTCATTTTGACTTTTCTATTATCATTGTTAGTCCTTTCGGACTTTTTTTAGCTTCTTCTGCTATTTTAAAATCTTCAGAAATTAATTTAAGAATTCTATCTAATCTACCACGTAGAAAATCTTTATCAAGGTATTTAGACCTTCCTGGAAGGAATAACTCAGCTTTTACTCTATGACCCTCTTTAAGCCATTCTGAGGCCCTTTTAGCCTTTATCTTAAGATCATTTTCGCTCGTAGCTAATTTTACCTGCACACTCTTTACTTCGACGTTGTGTGCTTTGGCCTTTTGAGCTTTTTGCTTCTTTTTTTCATCGTACTGAAATTTACCATAATCCATGATTTTCGCAACTGGTGGCTTTGCTGCAGGCGATATCATTATTAGGTCCATACCCATCTCAGAAGCCTTTTCCAGTGCCTCATCTTTTGAAAGTACTCCGAAATTGTCTCCAGTATCAGAAATAACTCGCATTTCTTTTGATCTGATCATTTCATTAACTGCTATAAATTTTTTATGTGACAATTTCTTATTTGTTAAACTCATAAGTGTTAAAGGAATATAACATAAAATAGGTCAAGAGTAAATAGAAAAGCGGCCACGTTTGACGTGGCCGCTTTTCTATTTAGTTGAATTACATTTCGACAGCTTCTTCTGGAGCAGTTCCTTCCTCTACTGGTGCTTCGGCAGGCGCTTCTTCTGTAGGTGTTGCTTCTGCTGGTGTTTCAGCAGGAGTTTCCACAGGAGCTTCTGGTACTACACCTTCGTCAGGTGTACCATTTTGCATTTCTGGATCCATAATTTTTTATGTGAATGATAAAAACTCTAAATAGAGTCATGAAAGAAGTATAACACTTATTGAAAAATACCAAATTATTAATAAACTTTTTATCAACAGTGCCTGTTGACAGGAAAGCTTCTTGAGTGCAATATTCAAGTGTTTCAATAATTAAAATAAAAATATGGCTGCAAGACCAAAAGAAAAAAATATTATTTTGTTAGTAGATGTTCCGACTTCACCAGCACTTTCTACTTTAGAACAAGTAAAAAAATCTAAAAGAGGGAAGTTTAAGTTTATGCTTCTTTACTCTTCAAAAAAATGGAAAGGTAAGGAAAATAAAAATGTTTTGGAAAAATTTGATATCGTGAAATCTTGTAATTTTAATTCTCCTAATTCTATTATGGATACGCTTTCTCCGTACAGAGAAGAGTTTTTGTGTGTATATACAAGAGCAGAGTCACAGGTAGAAAATTTTCAAAAAATTATTCCTCATGTTCCATACCTAAGAACTCCTACAACCGAATCACTAGAGTGGTCTATCAATAAGTACAAAATGAGAAGAAGATTTTATGCATATGACAAGAAAATAACTCCTAAGTTTTTATTAGTAAAAGATCAAAAGAAAACAACAATAAAAGATATTGAAAAGAAAGTCGGTTTTCCTATGATTATAAAACCTACAGGACTTGCTCAAAGTATTCTGGTTTCCAAGGCTTATCATGAAAAAGAATTACAAGATATTTTGAAAGTTATTTTCAAGAAATTAGATAAGGCATATAAAGAATCTCTTGGAAGAGGGGAACCATCTGTTTTAGTTGAACAATTTGTAGAGGGTACAATGTATTCAATTGATGGATATATTAATTCAAGAGGAAAAGTTTATTTCTGTCCTCCTGTTGTTATTAAGACTGGAAAAGAAATTGGTTTTGATGATTTTTTTGGGTATCAACAAATGACTCCAACTCAATTAACAAAAGCAAGTATTAATTTAGCAGAAAAAGTAACTGACAAAGGTGTTAAGGCTCTGGGGCTTAGAAGCACATCCTTTCATGCCGAGCTCATAAAGAATGACAAAGGCTTTAAAATTGTCGAGATTGGTCCACGAATTGGTGGGTTTAGACATGATCTATATGAAATGAGTTATGGAATCAATCACAGAGCAAATGCTGCATTAATTACTATTCCATTGAAACCTGAAATTCCAAAAAGATTAAAAGGGTATTCTGCTGCATTTAAAGTGTTTGCAAAAAAGGAAGGGGAGATAAAAGGTATTACTGGAATAAAAAAGATTCAGGATTTAAAATCCCTAAAAAGTCTTTCTATAAATAAAAGAATTGGCGACCGTGCAAGATTTGCAAAGAACGGAGGAAAGAGTGTCTTTAATGTACTTATGCACAATAAAGAAAAATCAAAACTGTTGGCAGATATTAGAAGAATGGAGGAGACTATTAAGATAGAAATTAAATAAAAAAGCGGCGGCCTTCGGCCGCCGCTTTTATTCTTCAATCTCTTGTTCCTCTACTAATTTTTCTATTTCGAACCCGTGATATGACAAACACTCAACAAGACTGATTCTAAAGCCCTTGATTACTTGATCAATGGTACCAGAAAATTCATCATGGCTAAACTTTAAATTACCGCAATGAATACATTGTTTAAAATTTCCTTTTCCCATATTTTGTACTATTTCAAAGGAGTTTGTCATAATCTTGTTATAATCTTAATATGAAAAAAAGAGTTATTGTTACGGATAAAATGCAAAAAAAATATTCTTACTTCCTTACCCAACCAACAGGAAAGAACTTTGATAAAAATTTTAAACCTGAGCTTACACCAAAAGAAATGTTAGAGCTTGGAGTTTTCGGTGGCTTATATATGAGAGACTGTGAAAAAGAATTTCCCAAGTCTTGGTTTTCAAAAGCAAAATTATCTACATCAAAAAAACATGAAGCTGATAAAAATTATTTCAAAGTAAATGCATCTCAATCTTTAAAAATTTGGAGACATAAAGGGTGGATATATAAGGATGATCCGAGAGGATGGTTTCAATGGTATTGCAGGTATTACATGGGAAGAAGAATTGAAAAGGAGGACCAAAGACAAATCAAAAGATGGAAGGCGATTAATAGGCATATTACTCAAGTTGTAAAAAATTGCATACGAGCCGATGAAACATGCAGAAGAAAACAAAGACAGGCGATTCTACATTGGGCATATGACAGTAGGAAATTGTAAATAAAAAACCCAAGTAATAATTACTTGGGTTTTTCCGACAATTTATCTCTATGAAAGGTAGTCGGACTACCTACAATGTTCAATCATGCTCTCAGAAGTAAGTCAGTAACAAGATCTTCATACAAGGAGCATTTTGATAATAAATCATCATGTTTTCCTTTTGCAATAATTCTCCCTTTGTCCATGACTACAATTACGTCTGCGTCTTGAACAGTAGAAAGTCTATGTGCGATGAATATTCTTGTAGCTCCTGGAGACACGGTATCCAAAGCATTGTGTACAAGCTTTTCTGTCGTTGGATCAACAGCGCTTGTTGCTTCGTCTACAATCAAAATGTCAGGAACCTTCAACAGGATTCTGGCGATAGCCAATCTCTGTTTTTGACCACCGGAAATCTTGTTTCCATCTTCTCCAATCTTTTTTCGAAGTCTCGGGATTAGAGATCCAAGTCCTACAGATTTCAAAACATTTTTGAGTTCCTTGTCTGTGACATTTAGTCTCGTACTTTTCGGAACACCAAAGAGAAGGTTTTCTCTAATGGTTTCCGAAAGTATGAGAGGGGTTTGTTCGATAAATCCTGTGCACTCTCTGTAAGAAGAGTGTTCAATATTCATCAAATCAATCCCATCAACCCTTATCGATCCAATTTGCGGATGGTATGCGAGTTGCAAGAGGCTAACTAGAGTCGATTTTCCTGCTCCAGAAGGTCCTACGATCCCAACCTTTTGGCCTGGCTCTATATCCAGAGAAATCCCGTGCAGTGAATGTTCATCAGAACCTGGGTAGGTAAAGTAAACATTTTCAAAGACGACTTTTCCTTTGATTTGATCTACATGAACTGCATTATCTAATTCAGGGACATCTGTTGGAGTGTCGATGATTTGGAAATACTGACTGATGTCTGCCCATTGCTCTGACAATCCTCTGAATAGATACTGGGTACTTTGCAATTGTCCAAGTGAATGGTTAGACCACGCAAGAACTGCCGCAAGGGCTCCAATCTCATATTTTCCAAGATGTATCATGTAAGCACAAATCACTAAAGTAACAGCTCTCCCAATTGCCGACATCCCTGTGCATGGAATAAAATAATTTCCAAGACTTTTAAACAGGGTGCTGTGCTGCCTTCTTCTATACACACGGTGACGAAGGTGTTTTTGGCAGAAACGATGATGTTCTCCTGCAATCTGTAATGATCCCATGTGTTGAATGAGAGCCTTTCCAGATTTATTAACTACTCTTTTTCTAAAAGCCATAAAGTTTTTCATTGGTTTTGTAAAACGCCTTCCAATTATGACTCCATGAGTGACGATGAGGATTGCAAAAAGTAACGCGACCAAACCTGTTTGAGGGTAGAGTACGCACATACTTCCAAGTGCAATCAGTATTCCCATCGACATGGGTAGTATTTGATAGAAGAGTGAGCTAAAGAAAGAACGCAATGCATTCTCACCGTCGCTCAGTTTTGTCATGGTAACCAAAGAGTGTTTATTTCTATGTTGACCAATACTAAGCTTTTTCATGTGGGAGAGAGATTTTTCTACAATACTGTCTGCTAGCAAACAATCTAGATGTTTTACTTCCCAGTTCCACCGAACTCTGTCTATGATGACGCCAACAATGTAGCAGGATCCAAGAAGGATCGGCCACACTGCAAGTTCATCCAGGCTTGCTTTGTTTGCAAAAAGAGTTGTAATCCTTCCAATAAAAAAAGGAACTACCATAAAGAGGGAATATGTTAGGAAAATCAAAAAGAGATTCACTAGCATTTTCCACTTGAATTCAGAGTAGGTCCGTACAATTCGAAGGAGCATTTCGCTATTTTTTTGTTTTTTCAATGTTGTTTGGTTGTTGTTCCGTTTTGTATTATACACTATTTATATGCTTTGTCAAACATAAAAGGCTTGTTTTAATTGGTATAATTGATGTATTAAATGAAATTCAATAAACTAACAGAAGAGGAAAGTAGGGTCATAAACGAGAAGGGAACAGAAGCCCCTTTTTCTGGTGAATACGACAAGACCACAAAAGAGGGTATTTATCTTTGTCGAAAATGCGATGCTCCTTTATATAGAAGCGAATCAAAATTTGATTCGGGTTGTGGGTGGCCAGCCTTTGATGATGAAATCTTTGGTGCTGTGAAAAGACAAATTGATAAGGATGGAATGAGAAATGAAATTGTTTGTAGAAGATGTCTTGGTCATCTAGGTCATGTATTTGAAGGTGAAAAACTAACAGATAAAAATATTCGTCACTGCGTTAATTCTGTATCAATGAAATTAGTAGGAGAAGACGAGATTCCAAATTTAGAAACTATTTATCTTGGAGGTGGGTGTTTCTGGTGTCTAGAAGCAGTTTTTAAATTATTAAAGGGTATTACATCAGTTGACTCAGGGTATTCAGGCGGAGAAAAAGAAAATCCAACATATGACGAGGTTTGTTCTGGTCTGACAGGGCACGCAGAAATTGTTGAAATAAATTTTAACCCAAAGAAAATTTCTCTAGAAAAAATCTTAGAAGTATTTTTTGATTCGCATGACCCTACAACATTAAATAAGCAGGGTAATGATGCTGGGACTCAGTATAGATCTATAATTTTTTACACAAGTGAAAGACAGAAAGATATTGTAGAAAATTACTTAGATAGAATTAAAGATAAGTATGAAGACAAAATCGTTACAGAAATCGTCTCATTAGAAAAATTTTATAAAGCAGAAGAGTATCATCAGGATTACTTTGAGAAAAATCCTAGTCAAAGGTATTGTCAGTTAGTTGTTGTACCAAAGGTAAAAAAGATACAGAATATCTTGAATAGAGAATAAAAAAGGCCCCAAGCTTCGCTTGGGGCCGTGTTCAAAATCCTGTGATCACACCTTGTGTTGTTGCATAAACACAAGCTCTAAATATTGCCCAGTCTCTCTTCAACTCCTCAAACCTTTGATAAATTCTTCTGATGTCCTTATATTGGACGTCACTATTGTCTGGTGAGTTTTTTGTGATTCTGATATGCAAACCATCTACATAGAGACGGAGTGTTATTTCTTCATCTTTAAGAGAGATGAAGGGGATTAGTTGACTAGAAGCTGAATTCTCTTGAAAAGCTTTTGCCACTGATTCTGATATATCAAGGAGTGACATTCGCACTTCATTGTCGTTTTGCATTTGTTCAGCAGTTCTACCACGTTTACCTGGTATAAGTTCATTCTGTAACCAGCGTCGCAACAGTCCCATATCTTTTTTTTCTGAAATTGTTGCGATTTCATCTCTACTTTCTGCATTGAGATGTTCGACGACTTCTCCGATTAAATTCCTCAACTTTTTTACACTAAAAGTAACTTCCTTCATTTTGTTATGTTTGGTTCCATCATCTTTATATCATTTTTTGACTAAAAGTATATACGTTATATCTTGTCTAGCTCGAAAATTAAACAGTTCAAAATTGCGACAGTGTTAGCACCAAAACCTGCAGGGCTTATTGTAAGAGCATAATCATCACAATTCATTAAAATACCTTGATATGTAGAACCATCTTTAGAAAGACTCTTCTCTATAACGAGTTCATCAACCCAGCTAGATAAATATCCTCTGTATGTAACACCATCTGGTTCGTAGTAGGGGTATCTTTCATTTATTACTTTAACTGTAAAATCTTCTATTGTTGAATATTTAATTACCTCTTCTTCGGTTTCATTATTTTCTTTGGTAATTCCTTGTTCTTGTTTTTCGTAAACCCTAACTGTCTTTTTTTGATTATAAAAAGCATAGGCTCCATAGCCAAGTAATATTAATAAAAATATCATTATCACGTTTTTGTACATACATAATTTATACCATTTTTTAGAAAATATTTTCTACTATAATTTTGACATCTTCCAGTGACTTTGTGTAAATGTATAAGTCTTGAACAGCACCATTTCCTCGTACTGCAATTTTTAGTCCACTTGCTGTCTCTGTAACCTTCAAACTCTTCTGACCACTTTTATTTTTCGTATTTTTTATTATTCCAGTACTTATTTTGTCTACGCATTGTAATTTACTCAAAGTATTTATCACTTCTTTTGCAGTTTCTGTTGTTGTGGTATGGGTCCGAGTTAATTTCATTACATGTAAGTTACGTCATTATCTTGTCTCATGCAAATAATAAAAAGGGTAGTATACTTATAATATTAGTGTTTAACGTTAGAAAATATGAAATTATTTAGACTGTATACTTTTAGCTGGAAGCAAATCGCCTTATTTAAAATCTATCTTCTTTCTCTTGGACTTTGTATTGGTTCATATTGGGCAGATTTTTTTCAAAGTATTCAAACCATTTTAATTGTAATTATAATTATTCTAGCTTTGTATTTTATACGTCTGCTTATTAAAGGTAATATCTAGTCTGTATATGAAGGATGGATTTATAACATTAGTAGGGATTTTGATTGCGATTGCTATTATAGGAATTATGTTTGTGAAGATGAATACTGGACCCGAAGGGTCTAGTTCAGAAAAGGGTACATATACGGATGCAATAGATTCAGCAAAAGAAGCGAAGGATCTGTTAGAAAAAAATAACCAAAATAATTTTACGTACTAAGTATTTTTTCTATACGATCAAATTCTTTTTTCTCAACAGATGTAACGGAAAGGCGATTTCCTTTTTGAGCGATTTTCATTCTTCCTAGAAGCGTGTCTTTTTTGATTTCATATAAAGGTAGAACCCTTTTATATTTTTTAACAAACTTAATGTCAGGCATAAACCATCGTGGTTTTTCCGGAGTAGATTTTGGGTCGGGGTGCTCACTCTTTGGATCCCATGCTGTGTGGTCTGGATAAAATTCTTTTGATACTTTCGCTAGACCTACAATTCCAATTTCTTTTGTATTGGAATGATAAAAAAGAACAAGATCGTTTTTTTTCATTTCCATAAGAAAATTTCGTGCCTGATAATTACGAACACCGTCCCAAGATGCTGTCCTTTCTCTTTTTAGTTTATCGATTGAAAAACAATCTGGTTCTGATTTCACTAACCAATATTTCATGGATGTACTATATCATTTTAAGTCTTTAGGGCTTGTTATTCTGGTCCAATTATTTGTCTCAACAATTTTAATATTTATTTCTTCTGTAAATTTGCTAAATGTTTGAGGTAGCCCAAATTCTCCGTTTGAAATTTCTACCATTTCTTTTTTAAATATTTCAGGTGTGAGAAAGCATGCACCTGTGTAAATTAAATTATGTGGACTTGTACCATCGAGGTCTTCTATGATTCCAACAAAGTTACCTTCAGAATTTTTTTCCATTTTTGAAACTTTAGATCCAGTTGTATCTTTAAAAACTAAAATAGACCAATCATTTCCTTGTAGTTTTTCTAAATCTTCTTTTTTGTATAAATCGTCTCCCATTAAAACAATAAATGAATCATTCAAAAAATCTCTACATTTCCAAAGAGCGTGAGCTGTTCCAAGCATTTTATCTTGTTGTACATAAATTATCGGAATATTTTTGTAATTTGTTCCAATTTCATTTCTTATCATGTCTCCAAAATATCCAACCACAATTATGATCTCGGTTGTATTGTCGGGTATATTTTCTAGTTTATGTTCTATTAAGCTTTTTCCTTCAAACCTTAGTAAAGGTTTTGGTGTGTCGATAGTCAATTCTCCCATTCTTGTTCCTTTTCCTGCTGCTAAGATTACAATTTTCATATTGATCATGATCAATATGAAAATTAAAATATATATAAAGTCAAAAGAACACTTTTTATCCATAGAAACTACTTGTATTTTGTGGTATATAAACGACTAGAGATATAGATTTGATTTTTATATTTTGTATAATGTTACATACGGAAAAATTTGAAAATATAGAATCAGAGATTAATTGGGATGCTAATTTAGAAAGATATAAGGAGAAGATACTAAGCAGTATGGAAGTTCATGCTGATTCTGATTTTGTAGCAGAAGTCTTTAATCGTATGGAAAAAGATATTGAAGATTTATTCGGTCTTTATTCAAAACAAGGTTATTCAATTGATCAAGTCGAGGATGATTTAATGCGAAGATTGGAACAGAGTGTTTCGGAAGGAGATCTTCCTCAAGAACAAGTCTATAGAAATATTTGGAACCTTATTCAATCAAGAGAGGTTAAAGTCTTTGATAAGTCATAATTGGGGTCATACACCCAATTATTCAAATTTTTGTTTTGTAATTAATCCACAGATTTTCTAACCAGGGTTCTGTCTATTTTCTACTTGCCCACGGCAACCACTCACGTGTTGCCGCGGGCAAAATACGTGTGACATCACAAATTTCTTATAATAAGTAATATTAAGAAAATAGATACTAAGGAGGAGCTTCAATTACTTAGTTCTGTATCCTCTCTGGGAAAATAAGAATTGTGTTTATGTAAGGGAATTTTTAATATATACTATATGTATCATGAATCTAAAAAAGATAGATTATTTTTCATTAGCTTTTATTTTGATAAATATTTTCCTACTTTTTATTTCTGAACCTAAGTGTGACTCAGGTGGGTGTGCTTATTTCTATGTTCTTTATGCTATTCCATCCTTGGTAATAGGGATATTTTTCTATTTATTGTTTAGGAAGATAGAGTCAAAGACTGAAGAAAGTGTTGTTCCGATTAGTGATTTGAATGATTATAGGATTATTCAAGATGAAAAAAAGAGAAAAATTATTTACTGGATTCTTAACTTAAACTTGTTATTTCAGGTTGTCGTATTTTTGATAGTCAAAATGTTTGATATAGATATGGAACAACTCGTCGGAGATTCTTTTTTAGCTTTACCTTATTTTATCTCTAGTATTCTACTATTGGCGTGGATAATTATTCCTGTAGAATTTATTCGTTTACAAAATATCCAAAGGAATTTATTAAAAGTTAAGTCATTTATAAGAATAATTTCATATGTCTTATATTTTGGTTTGTGGATTTTTTATACTTTCATGGTTTGGAGTAATCTGTATTAGGGAAATAAAGTGTTTCATGGGGTCAGACCCCTAAATCAAAAGAACTTAGTCTCTAGGTAATATATATGCTTTTCCATAATCTTTTTCGCCCAATAATAAAGAATTTTGGAAGTTCTTTATTATTCCTAGGTTTCCTTGTCTTTTATCCTCTTTTTTCGAGTTTTCAATAATTTGAATTGACTCTTCTATTTTTTTAATATTTCCTTCCAAAAAAGCAATTGTAGCGGATACATAAGTATTCCAAAGTTCTGATCTATTCAGAAAAAAAGAAAGTTTAAAGAACTCGATTGCTTCACTGTAATGTTCTGTTCCTGAAAAAGCTAACAATTGACCGATATGAAAATACATAATCTCTATATCGGTAACTCTTTCTTTATTTGTATTAATATATTCTTTGATTAAATCTGCCGCTTCAATATGTTTTTTTAAAGCGGAGAGGCTTCTCCAACTAATAGGGGATACGTCAAATTCTTCGGGGTTCATTTGTAGTAAAATTTTCTTGCTTTCTTCTGTCATGTTCTAAATATATCATTTTTTATAAAAGAAAACCTCGACCAAATTATCGGGGCTATAATTCTTGCTCGTAGCAATGTCCGAGTGGTTGCTACGAGCAAAGAGATGGGGTCTGACACCATTTACAATATTATTTTGTCACTTCGTCAGCACTTAATTTACTTTTATTTTTCTCAACAATATAAGCATTTTTTAGAAGAATAATAGTGAAAATTAATATACCAATGAAGAGATAAACAGGTGTCATGCTTGAATAAAAATCACCTTGTTCGTTTCTGTTGTTTTCAATATAAACCGCAATGTTTACAACAGTTAAAAATCCAGAATACAAACCAGCCAAAATAATTCCGGTTTTACTCCCTTTTTTTACAAAATAAATAATTGGCAAAATAAGAATTGCTAAAAACGATCTAAACCAAAATGTTATAAGAAAAATTACACCGAGTATAATAACTGATTTTCCCCTCGAAGTCTCATACCATTTTAAAGAGTTGTAATTTTTTATCTCTTTTTTGATTTCTTCCTTAGTCATAATTATCTATTTATTTTAAAGCTATTAATAGCAACAATGAAATCATCTTTCATTGAATCGAAATCATTAGAATTTGCTGTTGTTGAAATTATGTATAAAACATTTTTATAAAAAAATTGATATGACTCAAACGTATCTTCTGAAACAGAACTGCCAATCGAACTAGGTCCACTAAATTTTACCCAATACGCAGGAATTTGATCAATAAACATTTCTTTGAATTCAAAATTTCTAACACCAGGAAGGGTTTTCTCCATATCTGCTTTTGTATCTTCTTTGAAATCTCCAAAATCAACAAGGTCTTTTATGGTTTTATCTTCCCAAGACACTGCCTCAATTACTAATGGGACATCTCTGATTGCAAGAGAAATAGTGGCACTTCCTCTTGTTGCTTTTTGTACAACAGCTTTTGAGTCGCTAGATTCTCTAGTACTAATTTGCCACCCTTCTGGGAAAGTTACAGAAAAATTATATGCTGTATTTTGATAAGTTAAATTTTCTACTTTAGAATATTTTTGGTCGGTATTAGTCGCTGGGCGAGAAAATCCAAAATCAATAAATACTCCAATTATCACCAATAAAATCATACCAATAATCCAATATACTTTTTTAGATGACGGATAAAATCTTCGTTTAATACTTACAGCTAATGTACAAAGAACACCTGCCCTATAGAAAAACTACCAGTTTTAATAGCATTAAATAATACTACTAATAATAAAATATTTCCCGCTAATATTAATTTGTCCTTCATATATTTTAAATAAAATATTTAATATCCTTATTATAAATTATTGTGAAATCAGTTATTCAATAGCTTCAGTTTTCCGCTCACCTCTCTCAATTTTCAACAAATATGATTGAGGTTTTTTAACTTCTTACTTGCTTGAATTTGTGTCAATCGCGCTTCTAGACGAGCGGAACGAAGCTTTTCGAACAAATTCTTTTTTTTGTGAATATAGTTTCGACATAAATATATTACCATATTAAAACCTATTGCAGGATATACCAGTTCGAAAAATGGGGTCAGACACCCCAAACTAAGAAAAAGCGTGGTGTAATTATTTTAAATATTTTTCTATCAAAATCTCTTTCTTTTTTCTAGACCACTTTTTGATTTGAATCTCTCTTTTTCTGGTAGATGAAAGGGAAGAGTGTTTTTCTAGATAAACTAACTTGAATTGCTTTCTTTTGGTATAAGACACACCTCGGTTTTGATTGTGTTCAAGAAGCCTACGGTTTGGGTTTGATGTCACACCAACATAAATTCATTTGTTATCGAAGCTTTTTAAAATATATAGGTAGTGCATGAAAACAGGGTAGCAAAAAGTTCTCAAGAACTTATAAAGAAGAGTCTCTCGACTTCGTTCGACACACTCGATTCCGTTTGCATAAATTTAGTTTTCAATAAACTTTTATCCTTGCGAGTCGATATGTGGCTTGCCACGAGTGAAGCAACAAAAACACCAACCTTTTAAGGTTGGTGTTTTTGTTGCGGAATCGAGTGGAGATGGGGGGAATCGGTCACAAGTCACTAAGTATAATTGTTCGTTCGTAAACTCACTCCAATTCTACTAAGTGCTCGCGACCCCGACTCAGCGACCCAGGTCCTCGTTGTCACTCAGACACAGGGTGCCCCGCTTCCGTCTTTCAATTCCCACTACATACACCACTAGAAAAAATAAAAAACACCTTGCTGTCGCAAGATGCTTTTTAGTTTTTCTATGTGGAGATGGGGGGAATTGAACCCCCGTGCACATAATGCTTCAGAATGAATCTACAAGATATAGTTGCTTTTTGGTTTTTTTAAACAGTGAATCTATAAAAGAAACAAAACAATTCAAAGTCGATCCCTAATTTAAATTTATAGCTGGGCGACTACAAACCTAGCTTCGCGTTTTTAACACCCGCTCAATCTACGAAGCCTCGAAAGATTGGGTGTCACTTAGGCTGTAGCGTAAGCGAATGCGAAATCGTTTGCCTTAAAGTAAGGACTTACAATATTTTTTGCATTTGAATTTTTAAGCAGTTTCAGTGGTTACTTAAGCCACACCTTGCACATAAAGAAGTGAATTATATGTCGATGCCAAGCATCCCCCTCAAGCGCCCGGGGTTAACCTAGGAATCTTTTTACAGATTCCAACCTGTATCAGACGCTTGAGGGGAATTATTAAATGAGAGTATGTGTACCTCAATTAATAATCTGAAGTTCGATCCCATATTTAGGATGAAAATCAGATTACATCAGTCTTTTCAAAGAACGTCAATATTATATCTCATTTTCTTTCTTTTGTCAAAACAGTACAAAAGCCAATATTGTATCTTTTATTTAGAATAATTTGATAATATGTTGGTAATGAAATTAAAAAATGAAGCCCTCGATAAACTTCGGGGCAAAAAAGTTTTAATGGTTGGACTTGGAATTTTGGGCGGTGGCGTAGCCACCGCAAGATTTCTTGTAAAAAGAGGAGCTAAGCTTACTATTACTGATTTAAAGGATGAAGATTACCTAAAAAAATCACTTAAGAAACTTAAGGGATTAAAAATTACATATGTTCTTGGTAAGCATAATGAATCAGATTTTAAGGAGTCGGAATTAATTGTTTTGAACCCTGATGTCCCTGTTGATAGTCCTTTTGTAAAAATAGCAAAGAAATATAAAGTTCCGATAACAAATGAATTAAATTTGTTCATGGAATATTGTAAGAGTAAAAATATTGTCGCGATAACTGGAACAAGAGGAAAGACAACAACTGTTGCGTGGACACATTTTCTAATGAATGAACTTGTTGGTAAAACTCACTTAGCAGGGAATTCTCCAACAAATCCTTTTTTAAAAATGGTAGATAAAATAAAAGAAAATGATTTTGTTGTTTGCGAATGCCCTTCGTATCAATTAGAGATTGTGGATAAAAGTTTTAAACCAAAAGTTTCCGTTATTACAAATATTTATAGGGATCATATAAACAGACACAAGACAGAAGAGAATTATGCAAAAATAAAATCAAATATTTTTAAGTACCAATCAAAAGATGATTTTTTGATTTTGAATAATAAAGATAAATGGACGAAGGAGTTCTTAAATAAAAAAATAAAACCAGAAGTGCTTTTAGTCCCAAATAAAAAAATACTTCCTAAACTTCCTGCTGATTTTGGTGAACATAATGAGCAGAATCTAAATATTGCTTTATTGATAATTAATCTATTCAAAAAAGAAATTTGGGTCACAGGGCTCAAGTCGAAGATGATGATTTCTGATGAGTTGATTAGAAATCTCCCACAACCAACTTTTAGACAAGAGAAGGTTTTTGAGAGTAAAGATCTAACTGTTATAAATGATTCAGCTGCGACATCACCTGAGGCAACAATTGCTGCTTTAAATAGATTTCGAGGTTTAGGAACTTTTCTTATAACAGGAGGAACTGATAGAGGTCTTCATTATAAAGAGCTAGCAAAATTTTTAAACAAAAACATTAAAAATGAAAATCTAGCTCTACTTGCTGGTTCTGCAACAGAGAAATTAAAAGAGGATTTATCCCACACCGTCATTCCTGTGAAGACAGGAATCCAGGCCTCCAAAAATATTTTCAACGAGTTTGATTCTTTAAAAGAGTGTATTGAATTTGTTAAAAAACAAATAGCGGAAAGCGAAAAGAAAGAAGAGAGAAGTTTTATTGTTTTTTCACCTGGAGCAAAGTCTTTCGAAAAATTCAAAAATGAATTTGATAGGGGAGAAAAGTTTAATACCTTATTCAAGAAAATATTTAAAAAATTATAGTTAAAACATACGTCTTCCCAGCCTTCGCTGGGAAGACGTATAGAGGATTTATATTTTCTGGTTTGGCTTTTTATCTCTCTTCCTTAATTGCTCGCAGGATATCAATAGTGTCTTCTCGTTTTTTGATATATTCTCTTTTATCGCTTTTCTTTTTTCCTTTTGCAACAGCGAATTCAATTTTCAATCTTTTTGCTTTTGGGTAAACTGCTAACGGAATCAAAGACAGTCTTTCCTTTTCAACTTTTTGAGTAAGCTTTAATATGTCTGATTTCTTAACAAGAATTTTAATGAGTCTATGGGCTTCAAAACCTTTCGGAATATTATTTGCCTGATATGGAGAAATCTCTGCATTCTTCAAAAAAAGCTCGCCACCTTTCGATATAACAAAAGAACCATCAAGTTTCATCTTGCCGTCCCTGATCGATTTAGTTTCGAATCCTGTAAGTTCAAGACCTCCTTCGAATGTATCTAGAACCTCGAAATTAAATGTAGCTTTTTTGTTGTGAATTTTTATTGCCATTAACTAAAATA
>CAZPRI010000002.1:0-49195 GCA_964589635.1 uncultured Candidatus Saccharibacteria bacterium
TTCTGATATGAAGAAAATGATTCGTGTTGCACATGAAGAAAACGCGAATACTTTTTTGTTCACCTCAAGAAGAGGACTTTCTCCTACGATTGTATGCATAGACTGTGGAACAATAGTCAGCTGTAATAATTGCAGTGCCCCAATGGTTTTACACGGTAAGGAGCCTACAGAGAAACATAATACTTTTTTATGTCACAGATGTGGTGAAAAAAGATGTGCAGGAGAATTATGTAAAAAGTGTAATGGATGGAGGTTAAAAACTTTAGGAATAGGTAGTCAATTAATTGAGCAGGAAATAAAAAAAGAATTCCCAGATATGAAAGTTTTTGTTCTTGATGGTGATAATGCTAAAACTTCAAAGCAGGCTCATGCAATTGTCGAGGAATTTAATGCAAACCCAGGGTCTCTTATTATAGGAACTGAAATGGCTCTACTCTATTTACGAGATGAAATAGACAATGTAGGAATAGTTTCTATAGATTCAATGTTTTCAAATCCTGATTTTAATATCAACGAAAGAATTATTAATACAATCTCACATACCAAATCAAAGGCCACCAAGAGATTCATGGTTCAAACAAGAAAAGCAGATGAATCAATTTTTAAATACATTATTTCTGGAAACCTAGCAGAATTTTTGAGAATAGAACTTGATGATAGAAAGAAATATAATTACCCACCCTATTCTATTCTTGTAAAAATAATCATTAAGGGTACGGAGGCTGGTGTTGAGAGAGAATTAACTACTCTTCGAGATTTTTTGAAGGAATATGAATTTAGTGAATATCCAATAATAAGAGAAAGTACGAAAACAAAAATTACGAAAGGTGTTCTACTTCGATTCAAGAGAAAAGATTGGCCTAAAAAGGATCTTGTAGAAAAATTAAAACTTTTACCTATTTATTATAAAATTGTAGTAAATACAGAGAACATATTTTAAATATACAGCCACCTCCGTCATCATCCTCCAACACCACCGTCACTCTCCAAAACGCCACTATCGTCCTCACAACACCCTCCGTCATCCTCGGGTTTAACCCGGGGACCCATGTTTTAAATTATTAAAAAGCATGCCTGAGCGCCGTAGCTTTAGCGAAGGCGTGGATCCCAGACTAAATCTGGGAAGACGAGGGTGAATTCTGGATCTCTGCCGGATATTTTTACCCATTAGGTACAGAAATAATTAAAATTAAATATTTTCCTTGTAATTTAGGCTTTTTTTTCATAATCTATAACTAATGAAGAAAATTGTGCAAAAAGATGAAAAGGTTCTTCGTAAAATTTCCAAAGAGGTTCCTGTTTCAGAAATAACATCATCAAAAACTCAAACAGTAATAAAAAATATGTTTGAGTCTCTTGCCAATGAGAGCGATGGCGTAGCGCTCGCCGCACCACAGATCGGAGAATCATTACGAATTTTTGTTATAAGCCCAAAAGCCTTTAACCATGAGGAAAATCACAAACTTATTTATATTAACCCTGTAATAAAGAAAAAATCAAAAGATAAGAAAAAATTAGATGAAGGGTGTCTTTCTTGTAGGTGGTATTACGGTAAAACAAAACGAGCTACAAGAGTTACAATCGAAGCTTATGATGAACACGGAGATAAATTTGTAGCTGAAGGAAAGAAACTAATTGCCCAAATATTTCAACATGAAACAGACCACTTAGATGGAATACTTTTTCTAGATCATGCTACAGACTTAAAAGAAATTGAACCCGAACATGAATAATTTTATTTTTTTTGGAACAGACGACTTCTCGATTGAAGTTTTAAATACTCTCTTAGAAAAAGGTTTTAAACCGCATTCTTGCATTACTCAACCTGACAGACCAAAAGGAAGAAACCTTGTATTGACTGCTCCAGAGATAAAATTATTTTGTCATAAGAATAATATTTTAGTTTTACAACCAGAAATTTTAAACCTAGATACAATTCCGGTTGCGGATTATTTTGTTGTAGCTTCATACGGAAGAATTATCCCAAAAGAAATTGTGGAGTTACCAAGACTAGGGACATTAAATATTCATCCATCTCTTTTACCAAAACATCGTGGAGCAAGTCCTATCGAGGCTGTTATTTTAAATAATGAAAAAGAAACAGGTGTAACTATTATGTTGATGGACGAAAAAATGGACCACGGACCAATTATCAAACAGAAGAAAGTATCTTTTGAAACTTGGCCAAACAAAATGGCAATAAGAAAACAAATGGCAAAGATAGGCGGAGAAATGCTTGTAGAAATAATTCCAAAAATGATTAGTGGTGAGATGAAAACTATTAAGCAAAATCATGACGAAGCTACTTTTACAAAGATGCTAAAAAAAGCAGATGGAAAAATTAATCTAGAAGATGACCCTGAAAAAAACTATTTAAAATATATCGCACTGAATCCTTGGCCAGGAACTTTTTTCTTTATCAAAAAAGATGGCAGAGATATGAGAGTAAAAATTAAAGAAGCAGTTTTAGAAAATAATGAATTTCTAATTAAAAAAGTCATCCCTGAAGGTAAATCAGAAATGACTTTTAAGAGTTTTGAGAATGGGTATCTGAAGTAATTAAATTATTCTAAACTTCTGTTCTACTCTATCTAATCGAGATTCACATATTTCAAGCCTTCTTTCACTGTGTTCCCTCATAGATTTTAATTCTTCAAAAACAACCTGGAATTTATCATTATTTTCATCCCTAAATGCATCAATATAGAATTTAAATTTTTCATCTAGGTAGTCTTTTGTTACATAATCTTGATCTTCTAAATATCCTTTTGTAACGACACCTTCTCTCTCTTTTTTAGTTAGTTTTCTTAACATAAATTCATTTTATCATATTTGAAAAATACTACTTTTCCACATATATATTTTCTTTAGAATAATTTTATAAAAAGGCCCTAAACCGTCATCTTCCGCAACACCACCGTCATCCTCGGGTCCTGCCTACCGGCAGGCAGGTTAACCCGGGGACCCATGTTTAGAATAATAAAAAAGCCGCGCCCGAAGGGGCGCGGCTTTTTCAATCTAAAACATTCTGTTAGTACAATTCAACCGAATTAATCACCATATCATCAACCGGTTTATCTCCTGGCTCTGTAGGTGTAGATTCAATTTTTGAAACTACATCCATTCCTTCAACGACTTTTCCAAAAACTGAATGTTTACCATCTAGGAAAGAGTTATCAGCTGTATTAATAAAGAATTGAGAACCATTTGTATTTGGTCCTGAGTTGGCCATAGAAATTGTTCCAGAAACATTACTCAAACCTTTCACAAATTCATCTTCAAACTTATATCCTGGTCCACCTGTCCCCCAATAAGCTTTTTGTGATTCTTCTTTTGAAAGTGGATCTCCTGATTGAATCATAAATCCTTGTATCACTCTATGAAATCTAACACCATCGTAAAATCCTTCTTTCGCTAGTGTTGCAAAATTTCCAGCTGTCTTTGGAACTTGCTCCTTAAATAATTCTATTTTTATATCACCTTGATTTGTTTTCAAGACTACTCCATTAAATTCTTGATCCATAATTACTTGTTCTTTATTATCTTCTTTTAATACTACTTCATCTTCTTTTTCATAATCAACAACTTCTTCTGAAGGTGATCCTGTAAAATCAACTCCGTTATTAGTTCGATCTACAGAATAAGCTAGAGCTCCAATTATTACAATTAAAGCTATTGATAAAAATATTTGTAATGCTTTATTCATTGATATTTCCTCTTCTTAATAATCTTTTAATTTGTCTTGCACCTTTTTTGAATAAATCAAAACTCTTTCCTTTTCCTCTTCTAATTCTCTTTTCTAACTCCTGTCGCGCCTCATCAATTGAAACGACAATGTCGAAGTTTGTATTCTCTACTCTAATAGTCCTTCCTTTATAGCTGAAATTAATTTCGGTTCTATATACTTCACCCTTTTGATGTCGTGCACTTTTCTCAACCTCAACTTCTGCTAAAGGAATTTCATCTGTCACATCAATAAGTCTTTCTACTAAAGAAATTTTCTCTCTAATAATTGAATCTATATTTTGAGTCACTTCAAAATTTTTGCTTTTGATATTTATATTTATCATACATTCATTATATCAAATTTGAATCCTCAACCGAAATAAGCTTGCGTGGGCTTGTGTGCCCATTAATTATCCTGATTTTTTTTGTTTGAAAATATTGAGAAAGCATAGAAAGAATTCTTCTATTTGCTTGGTTATTTTTAGCTTCTTCCTTTACAGATATTTCAAAATATAGGGGTTTTAACTCAATAAACACTTCTTTCTTTTGCTTAGTTAGCACACTAACATGAATATACATAAAAATATTATACCAATTGAAAAAACACTCTAAGGAGTGTTTTTTCAAAAGTCTAGGTTACGCATATTTGAGGTTTCTAGCTATTTATTAATGTGGCACCCTTTGTTTGAAATCGAAGCCTCATAAACAACGAATAAACTATATCGGGTTCCTTTTTAGTATTACTTAATTTAGAACCCAAACAAAGTAACCTGTATTAATCATTATTCCTTATTCACCTAAAGTCAAATTAAAAAAGTGGAAAAACACTGCATGAAATGTGGAAAACTTTTAGTTCCTTTGTGGAGGTCTCCAGAAAATTCTCTCAGTAACAGAGTGTTGCCCACCACTCTTCACTTTGTTAGCATATTTAAAACCTTTTTTTCTACACTTCTTTAGAACTCTCTTGTTTTCAAATGTTTTTACGTCTCCACTATAAAATGCTCCGTGGACTTGTGCACCAAAATATAAAAAAACAGATCTAAGCCAAAAAGGAGGAAAAGCAAAGAATAAAACTTTCTGAGCCCAATTAGGCGTTCCTCCAGAAACAAGAAAATATGTTTTTAAGTAATCTAATTTCCCTACTGGTTGTCCCACTACATTTTTTTGTGACATATCAAGAGCGATACATCTTAACCTATCAATAAGATTTTTTAATTGAGCAGGAACAGAGAAATTATAAGTTGGTGTAGAAATAACTAGACCCTCTGATACTTTTATTTTATTAATTAACTCTCTAAAATCTTTTTCATGCTCTTGAGGACCATCTCCGTTTTCATATTTATATAAATCTATAGCAATATCACTTAGGTAAATTTTTTCAATTTCTACTCCATCAAGCTCTTTCACTCCTTCTATAAAGGAATCCAACATAGTATCTGAATTTCTCCCCCTTGAAGGAGAACACGATAAAGCTAATATATTTATTCCAGAAGTATCTTTCTCTATTTCAGACATAATTAATCATATCTTATCAGAAAACTTTATTTTGGTCTCCAAAAAAGTGATAGACTTATAAATAGATTTGTTTTTTCAAAAACCAAACAACCGCAACGATGAATACAATAAGAAAAATATCTACCAAATGGTGGAGAGAGGAGGCAAATAAACCTGTCACCGTGTTGATTCTACTATTCCAGCTTTTGTCTTTTGGCGTTCTGTTCCCTTCACTTTTTAGTTGGAGCGGAGTTTTTATCGCAATTGGTCTATATTGGATTAGTGGAGGTCTTGGGATAACACTCTGTTATCACAGATTGTTAACTCACAAGTCCTTTGAAACCCCAAAATGGGTTCGCTACGTACTGACTACTTTTGCCTGTCTTACCTGGCAAGGTCCACCAAAAACATGGGTTGGAACTCACAGGTATCACCACAAACACTCAGATGATGATCTTGACCCGCATAGCCCCAAACATGGCTTTACATGGTCTCACATCACCTGGGTCCTAACGAAATCTCCTGACGGATTTGATGCATCTCAATTCGCTAAGGATTTAGACAAAGAACCCTTCATGAGATTCTTGGATACATTTTGGTGGCTTCCTCAGATACTTCTTATGATTATCTTGGGAATAGTTGGATGGATAACACAAGACATTCTACTTGGATTATCTTGGATGGTTTGGGGTGGTCCATTTAGGACAACTCTCGTCTATCATTTCACATGGTTTGTGAACTCTGCAGCTCACACATGGGGCTACAGAAATTTTCAGACATCTGATAACTCGAGAAATCTTTGGTGGGTAGCTCTTCTCTCTTGGGGAGAAGGTCATCACAATAATCACCATGGAGAACCGAGCTCCGCAGCTCATGGAATGAAATGGTTCGAGCTTGATCCTACGTATTGGACAATCAATATTATGAGTTGGTTTGGACTTGCGTCGAACATTAAACGGCCAAAAAAATTATAAAAAAGCCGCGCCCTTCGGGCGCGGCTTTCTTTTTATTTCTTCTTCTTTGCTGCCTTTTTAGCAAGCATTTCCTTTTTAATTTCTAATCTTTTTTTTGTTTTTTTTGATCGAGAAGTTCTATCCTTCCCAACTCCTGTTGCTCTTTTTGCCATGAGCTCCATTATACACGAATCGCTATTGATTTAAAGTGTTTTTTTGATATGATTTTGAAACACTATTATTTCTGCATAGAAAATTAGTGAATATTCCGTGGTAGCTCAATGGTAGAGCAAACGACTGTTAATCGTTAGGTTACAGGTTCGAATCCTGTCCGCGGAGCATTATAGGTTGAGAGGACACGAAAGTGTCCTTTTGCCTTTTTACAGAGCCGTATTTTTGAGTTCGAGAATTGATTTTTCGACCTTTTGCACCTTTAACGTTTTCTGTTACGAATGAATGCACTTCACCCTTTAATACAGGGTTATTTTCAACATCTTCGTTCAGTTCGAGACTTTCATTAACTTTCGGCATCCACTCCTCCAAAAACGAGAATGTTAACGTGTATTTCGGTTCTACTAACCCTTTTAAGATATTTGCACTCGAAAGTGCGTACGACAAAAATAGTCTCTTTTGCTCACGTGTAGCATTCTTACTCCTGTATATTTTTTCAGCATTAGTTGCAAGTTCGTGAATGGCAAATCCAACTTCGTAGTAGGCATTATTATTCGTTTCAAGCTCATTTAGGGCTTGCTGAATGTCCTCTCGCTGACACTTGAAGCTGGTATGTTTCTCATCGTATAACTCAGGACTTATTCTGCCGTCGAGACGGTCTTCGTACATCGTATCCATTCTCTGCTTTATTCTAGTGAGCTGGTTCTCTAAGCTTGTTTTCTGTGCCTCATAACAGGCAATTTCTTCGCTATGGCTCTCTTTTAGAGCTTTCTCTAGTACTTTGAGTACTTTCTCACCCTTAGGGGCAACAGAGACGATTTTAGAGAGCAATGCGTCCTCCAATTTGTCCTGCCAAATATACTTCTTAACTTCATCAAGCTGTGCTTTGCACTGTTTGCAACCTCCGTAAATCCTACCTTTTTGCTTCTCGAAGTTAACGGTACTATTGCACTTTCCACATTTAATCTTTCCTTGCAAAACTTTCATATGTTTCGTCTGATAAGGACTAGTGGTGTTCCGTGTTATTTTCTCTTGTACCTGCTCAAAAACTTTTTTAGTTATAAGAGGTTTATGTTTTCCTTTATACAAGACACCTTTCCAAACGAGCTCTCCGTAGTAGAAAGGGTCTTTAAGTAGCTCGTGTATTCTACTTTTAACAATCTTGTTGCCGTTGGCATTTCTCAAACCGAGCTCGTGCATCTTGTCGGCAAGTGCTTTCGTAGAGTAGTTACCTGTAGCATAAAGCTTGAACATCTTAACCACCATAGGAGCTACGTCCTCATTAACGATATGGATTTTGTGTCCCTTCTCGCCAATAGTTTTGTATCCAACAGGTGGTTTAGTGGGTAACCAGCCCTGTGAAATCTTTTCTTTTTGTCCCTTTCTGACTTCCTCAGAAAGATTATTGATATAAAAGTGAGCTACCGCCACCTTCATATCCCATACAAAGTTTTCGTGGGCTCGTGTCTCTTCATTCACCACAAAGGACTCTTTGACGAAGTGTATTTCTCGCTCTTTGGACTCTTTAACCCACTCGCTCATAATGCCTGCGTCTTTTGGGTTACGGGTAAGACGGTCAATTTTTTCACACAGTATCACACTGATACCTTCCGTATTTACAAATCGAAGCATCTCGTTAAATGTCTTACGGATTATTTTTCCACTTGCTGACTCACTGTTGCGAAAAATACGCACCACCTCATATCCTTCTTTAATAGCGTACTCTTCAAGTAACTTAATCTGGGCTTCGAGTGAATAACCCGTCTCTTCTTGTTCTCGAGATGATACTCGAGCGTAAATAACTGCTTTTATCTTTGTAGTTTTCATAGTGTTTTCTTAGTTATATTTTAACAATTAGCGCTTAGAACGCATAGTTTTTTGAGATAGTTTTTTAGCTTTCCGCCAACCACTTTTCCCAAAGTAAGCACGACATATTTTGTCGAGAAATCGAGAGAGCGTTAACTCTTCTACGCGTGCCTCTCTACAAATAAGAGCGTGCCATTCTTTCCGAATACGGATTTGTACTGTGCTTCTTTGTTGCCTAAATCGTAGATGTGAATGACATAGTTCTTCCTTTGCTTTTTTCTGCGACATTTTGTCGACACTTTTCTGCCAAACGACTTTTTTATCCCTCATATCTTCTGGGAGTTAGCTTGTAATGTTATGTACCAGATACTCATTGGGTCGACTCAACCTTTACATCCCTCGTGGGAGACGACACAACTCAGTTCTTATTGATGTTCAGATGAGGTCGCCCGTTGACAAGTCGGCAGTCAGAGCGGGCGCTAACATCTGAACACCAACAAGTGTTCAGTCAGTTTTTTAAGGAGGACTCACTGATTACCTCCTGTATCCAGTTTTTCTTGATGCCTGATTTGTGCTAAAACGTCGAAATAACCGACTAGGTCGGATAGCATAGTGCGAGCTTCTTCTTCAGTTAGAGTTTGGTTGTATTCTTCTCTGACTGCATTTTGAAACTCTTTGATTGTTTCAACACTTATCTGCATCTCTTACAGAATAGAAAAACCACCAATTGTTTAGCGAATTGGTGGGACACGGTGGGTTTGAAGTTTTATTTAGCGTGTATTTAGAAAGCTATATGAGAAGTATATTCAAAGTTAAACTTTTATTTCCCACTTAGCGGTCTTTTATTTTTAACGCAACAGTATCGCCTGAACGCCACTCAAGTGAAAGTGTTTTGGTAGATTTTCCCTTAGTAAGTTCACGCTGTATTTCTTTGACTGTGTTTCTGAGAACTGTTTTTTTGTCCGCAATATCTACAAAATCATCATCGGGTAAAGCTATAGCTTCAATTACAGAGTTTATTGATTTAGACACTCCAATTACTGGCTCAGTAAGAAACCTGATTAAGCGTGATTTTCGTGAATACTCATCATCAGATAAAAAGTGTTCTTTCTTATCTCCATTAAAAAGTAGAAAAATGTTTTTCTTTTTCTTAATAATCTCTAAAGCTTTCTTTGACAGACCCAACTCTTGATTGATTGCTTCTACTAAATGATTGGCGTTTACCTTATTTAGTCCACCATCTTCAAAAATACACCACTCTGAGTGCATTTTTTCAGATATGGCGTCCATTTGTTTTTGTGGCACAAGCGATGTTTTTGTAACTTGTGCAATTGCATACAAATCAGATTGACCAAGTTCTACTTTTTCATCTGGGTAAGTTAACGCATAACCAACCGACCTGATGTGCTCGAGTGTTTCTTTAGAATAACCTGCAAGCATCTTTTTATATTTTTCTATACTAATACTCATTTTGTTTCCGTAAGCTCATTCTTCAGAAGTTCCTCAAGGAGCAACTTTGAAGTTGTCAGCCAAATCCTTGAATGTTTTTGGCTGATACTTGTCCCAGTCTTCCTGCTTCACATAGAGGGCAGTGTAAGTCTTTCCAGGCACGCGTTCTGTTGCGTCATTGCACCATTGTTGAAGTCGTTTTATCTTCTCTATATCATCTAAGTCTTCACGACCCTTGGTCTCAATTATGTAAATAGTGGCATTGTCTGTCTTCACGAAGAAGTCGGGATAGTAGTTAGCTATAGACCCAGTAGCGGTCTTATACTCGATTTTGAAATGGATTTCGAGGTAGTTTTTAGCAAAGGATACAATCTCATCATCAAGAGACTCTAGCCAGTCTGCAAACTCAAGTTCAAACTCACTATCGCCAACAATCTTATTGAACACCGATTTTTTAGGGATAAGGTACTTGTTTTGATTTACAACAAACGGGCGAGCTTCACTAACTTTGAGATAGTTCTGTACCTCAGTATCGCCGATATCTTGGACGGTCAACTCGTTAATTGCTTTCTTGAAAGTCTCTATAATCGTCTTCTTTGGTTCAAGCTCAGACAGGTTACGAAGTATATTGGTATCGTTTAAGTCTATTTCAGCTCCAAATAGTTTTGACTGTACAAAGTTTTTTACTTTCTCAAAAAGAATTGCATCACTGGAACGAACTAGTCGTAAATCTTTTCTTACAACCTGAACAAAATACGACAGGACATTTTGATATGAGATTGAATGTACTGAGTCAAAAATAATCTTGTGATGTTCGCCGTTTTCAATGACGTCCTCAAACACAATCTCTTTTTGTTCCTCCTCAGAAAACTCCTTTGGTGCAACAGGACTGAACTTAAACTTATCAATATCCAAATCATTCAGATTTTTGAACTCACGCTGAATACGTGGGGTGAGTATTGGTAACTCAATATCTAAAGCTTCAATATCCTTCTTCACATTCTCGTGGTCAACCTCAATAACCTCAGGACCTTTGAGTGGGCTTTTATTACCCATAGAACGAGTATCGAGTGTAACACCCTCCGCTCGAATAGACTCAACAAAATCCATAAAGGCAGGTGTACCGACAACACTCACGTATTCTTCAACATCCTGACCAAAAAACATTTTTCTAAGACCTCGTCCAAGTGTTTGTTCGGGCAAGACTTGTGATTTTGCTGTATACGGACGTAGACCAACGATAGTCGTAACATTCTTTACGTCCCAACCTTCCTTAAGCATCAAGACGGACACAATGGCTTTGAATGGGCTTTCCATACTGTCTATCTCATTTGATTGTCGTCGAAGTTCTTGCAATTCTTTTTCTTTTTTACCTGTTGCATTTTCGGCAATTTCACCACTCCTGTTGGTGTGAATAGTCAGTACCGCATCTCTCAAATCTGGGTAAGTTGCCTCAAGATAAGTAGCAACATCATCACAGTTAGTCGTATCATCAACCATCACAAAGAGTAGGGATTTCTTTCCTGTTGAAAGATATTCTTCGTACGCCTTTTTCCACTCGATATAACCGAGGTCAATATAATCTTTGTACCGCTCCACAAAGTTAGAACTTTCATTCTCACTGAGTTGTGCTCGACTGCGTGAGTCTGGTAACACTGGCATTTTTACAACCTCTTGATAGATGGCTTCTACAAGTGGATAGTCTGAGACTACTTGAGGAAAGATGTAGCCCTTTGCATCTTTAGGCGTAGCAGTAACGTCAATCTGTAACGGTAGACCGCCACCTTTCAGTACGAGTTGATTATGAATATCCTCGATTGACTTAAACCAAGCCATCTTTGGGTCGTGGATATGATGAGCTTCGTCGTTAATAATAATAAGTTCATCAATTTCTCGCACTATCTCACCAAGGTCTGTTTGGTTAGCATTAGTTTTTGCTACAGCTTTTTCTCCAAGAAAATAGTTAGTTGTATTTTCGTCCTCAAAAGAAGCTTCATCGATATCACCTGCATAGACTCGGTGAATGTTGGTTAAAAAGATGTTACCTGTATCTGAAATATGACCGACATCATCTTGAAAGTGAATGTTGATTTGAAAATCCTCGTTCCAGTTTTGCCCTTCGTACCCATCATCAGGAAGCATAGGGTCATCATAAAAAATCTTCTGACCATCAAAATCAACCTTGATACGCTCAAATACAATGACGTTTGGGGCTATTAGCAAGAAGTTACGGGCAAGTTCTGAGTCTTTTTCGTACATCTTGTGAAAATATGCCCATACGATGATAAGCGACATCACCTTAGTCTTTCCACTACCAGTAGCCATCTTAACAACCATACGCAACCAGTCCTCGGGAAACATTTGAGCACTCAGGCGACCCATTTTATCGAAACGCATCAGGTCGTGCTTACTTCGTGCTCGGGCAACATCATAGAGCCAAATCACTGTTTCTACTGCCTCTCTTTGTGCAAAGTAGTACTGAAACGGAAAAGACGTTCCATCTGCATTTAGTTTTACGTGAGGTTCAGTAAACCACCACTTCAAAAGTGCTTTGGAGGTCTCTGATGCTCCTTCATAACCACTTTCACGCCACTCTTGTACTTCTTCTCGCACTTGAGCCACAAGAGGAGGTAAAAGACGTTCGTAACCACCTTTTTCACGCAAATCCTCTTCAGCAGGAAACCACCTGGTGTTGGCAGGTGCGGTTGCGAACTTATCTTTTGGAAAATCTTTGTGTAAAGCCATACTAGATGTTTATTTCAATTACCTTGGTCGTATCGTTACCAAAAATATCAATCACCTTAACTGCTATTTTTCGCTTTTCTCCTTTAATAACAGGGACTACGGCTGAAGTGAGGTCTAGTGAACGGTCTTTTTTCGTTCTGAATGACTGCCATTCGTTCTCAAAAATATAGTTACCAGTCCATTTCTCTATTTCTTCTCCATCTTCTTCAACTCGAACAATCTCTTTTTTACTTTGGAAATCAAAGTCAACTGACCAATAATCAATCCAATCAGTCCACTCTTTTGTAAGTACCTCTCGATTGATAACTTCAGAGTCTTTTTCTTTCGTGAGCTTAATAACCTGACCAGCATCAAGTACTACTTTTGAACTGCCAGGTCTTAACTTATCTCCAACTGCATCAAGGTCGTCTTGATTATAGAAAACAGCAAAGTCAGTAAGCTCAACTTTCAATTCCTTCTCATTTCCTCTGCCTGATACGTGAGGTTTGAAATCTACATACGCAAGGTCATAGAACTTAACGTGTCCACGCTCAATAGCACGCCTATCGAACACCTCACCTGGAATGATTTTTAGATTGATGTCGATACCTCGACACGTATCCTCACTTATCAGTACGTCCTTATCAATACCCATACCGAACTCAAAACCAAGAATATCTATTTTTGTTAACTCTTTCTCACGTGCTTCGTGGCAAGTATCGAGAATAAACTGCATTGATACGGGGTCTGTAAGAGGTCCTACTGCAACAACACGGTCTCTTTTTTTACCTACAAAATGTTCAAATGAGTCGAGTCCTTCTGCTTTATACGCTTGCAAAATAAGATTTACAAAATCCTTTTCCTTTTGAGCTTCAAGTTTTTGACGCTCTTCTTTTTTCAGGTCTCCGTCCACTTTTACAAATGCATCTCTTTCATATTTACCAAGGTTAAGTATTTCAAAAGCCCGAAAGTCTTTTCCTTCTTTTTTAAGCTCACGTTGAACGTTAATCATTCGCTTTCGGGTTGTGTGTACACCAAAACGACCGATGTCTGAACAAATCCATTTTCGACCAAGTTTTTCTGCAACAGCAACAGTTGTCCCAGAACCTACAAAAAAGTCGCCAACTAAATCACCCTCGTTACTTGCTGCGGTAATAATCCTCTCCAATAACTTAGGAGGTTTTTGTGTTGGATACTCCAAACTCGAAAGTCTGTTGATGTCAGTCCATACCGTCTCAACAACTTTCCCAGACTTCGCATCGAGATATTGTTTAAGTGATTTTCGCCCGTCTGAACCAACTTCAATCAAACCTTTCTCCTCAAAATCACTTATGCTTTTTTCAGAATAATCACGAAGCTCTTGTAATCTATATTTACCTTTCTCGTCTTCATACTTGTATTGTTTTAATGTCGACTCTTTGTAACCCTCCTTTGGCAGATTAAAAGTTCTTTGTTCAGATTTTGAGTAATAGTAAATAGTATCGTGGTTCTTGGGGAATTGACCTAATTTATTGGAAGGTCCAAAAAAACTACCTTTCCTCCATATGATTTCATTTTGAAAACTGTCTTTACCGAACACCTCATCGAGTAATAACTTGATGTAAGCACTTACTCTCCAGTCGCAGTGAACAAAAATACTCCCATCATCAGCCAATAATCCGTGCATTAAACTTAATCTTTCACGTAGCATTGAAATAAAACTATCTGACCCCTGACCCCAAGTATCTCGATATGCAACCTCTTCAAGTACGGACGGCTGTTTAGTAAGTTCTTCGTCTCCAATTTCAATTTTTGTTGAAAAATCTGCCCCCACATCAAATGGAGGGTCGATGTAGATAAGCTTGAGTCCACCTTGCTCGTCAATTTCTTTTCTTAAAGGACCGTTTTTTAGTGAAGACAGAATGAGTTTGTTGTCTCCCCAAATAAGCTTATTTGTCCAACCCTTAACCTGCCGACCTGATGTATCAAAAAGCGACTCTTGTGCTTCTTTTTTTACTTCAATACGAGGTTCGTCAATGTGCTCAATGGATTGAAAAGGCAAAACTGAGTTCTCAACTTCACCAGTCTTTCCATTCCAAACTAGTTCTACTTCACGTTCATCACCAAAAAGTATAAAACGGTACTTATCAGGAAGCGGTTTTCCAGCTTCGATAAGTTTTATAGCGTCTCTTTTTTCATTATCTGTTAACTCAATTTTTTTCATATTTTGATTTTTCAAGAAAAGACTGATATTCAGCTTTTTCTATTCTGAACTCCTTACCAATTTTATACGCCTTAAGTTTCCCGACTTTAATGTAGCGGTAAATGGTCATAATGTTTACGTCCAATTTTTCAGCCACGTCTTGAGCCGTATAAAACTCTCTCTCGGAGTCATTCATTACTATATAATACTGAACTTTTCTTTACATAGCAATTTTTTTCGTGAATAATAGAAAAATGAAGCAATTACTCCAAGAGATAAAAGAATGGGAGCATAGCTGGTGGCAGTACTTAAAGTACAGCTACAAACTTACGCTTTGGCTATACATAGCCAGACTCAGAAGAGCTCGTTCTTTTTGGAAACGACACTTTGATATTTTCCTGAGAGCAAGTTTTATTTTGTTTGCACTAGGAGTGGGACTTGTCCTTCATCTGATTGGTGGTAGTGCATTTACTCAAGATATTTTAAGCAATTATCTAATTGCTGTAGGGGCTATGGCTGGTGGTGCTATAGCAATCGTATTCACAATATCTATTTTTT
Organism: uncultured Candidatus Saccharibacteria bacterium; assembly: GCA_964589635.1. GTDB lineage: Bacteria > Patescibacteriota > Minisyncoccia > Phycocordibacterales > JAACPR01 > CAZUCU01. The sequence goes on from CAZPRI010000002.1 coordinate 15,064, forward strand.
TACTTCAAAGTGCCGCCGATTTGTATTCATCTCAGTACTTCGAAGTCTATATTCACGACTGGAAAGAGAAAATCGTCTATGTATTGGTTATACTTATAACCTTAGTTTTCTTTGGCACTGGTTTATATGTCGGCGGACTAGAAGTAATACCCGAGACCGTAAGTTCCTATATTGTTTGGGTTTCTTTGGTCTTGATAGGAACTATTTTTGCCCTAATAGATTGGCAATATAAAACTGTTCGACAAAAAATCAGTCCGACAAAAGCAATTAGTTTTTTGGAAGCACAAGGTATAAAGTTTTTAGAGAAAGTACACGAAGACGCACAACGAGTTGCTGATATTATGACCACGAGAGACGGAAGTTTAACTGAAAATGAAGCCCTAGCAAGAACATACAATTATTTTTTCCAACCACGTATCACTGACCTCAATAGACAGCTTGAGAACTTAGTAGAAATATCACTCAAACTTTCCGATAAACAAGAAGTGGGGACGACAAAAAGAGGTCTCACTGCTGTTTATAACGTGCTAGCAAAATACCTAGAGGTGAGAAAGACATCTTCTGTGGCTATGCCGTCAGGTATTGCTTTAATGGCTGTTGAAAGCGATAGTCAACGATTTCTTTTCGACAATTTAGACCGCCTCAATAAAGCGGGAGAGAAGTTTATCAAAGAGGATAAGGACGTGCAGGCAACTTATATTCTCAGTATTTACCAGTCGTTAGCAGAAAAAGCAAAAGATGTAACTTATGTAGGCAGAACGAGAGATAATCCAATACTTGAAAATATAGTGGGTAGTCTCGAGTCATACATTGCAATAGGAATGAGAGCAAAAAATCTCGAAGTAGTTTTCCAAGGTGCAGAAAAACTTGGAAATGTTGCTGTTCCTGTTGCAGAAGTTGGTCTAAATCACACTCTACAAGGTATACAGAACAAGCTAAAAGAGATTGCTGTGTATGGAGTTATTGAAAAGCAAAGCATCATTGTAGACCAATGCAATTCCAACATCATAAAGATTTTAGGTCTGGCTTTTACGAGTGATAAAATAATTGCACAACATCAATTCTCCTCTGGCTTAAAGCATATAGCGAGCATAGCTCAACACGTGTTTATTGCTAGGCAGACTGGCTATATGTCCAATGACTTTAGCTCATCATTTGCTATGACAAAGGGGTATGACAACCTGCATCAATTACTGTTTGGCATACTTCAGTACTATCAACAAATCACAGACGAGAGAGAAAAAGACACTTATCGAGGAAACATTACAGAGTTTTTTGACGAGTTATATCGCAGTCTACGAACGCTCTCTGAAAATCTCAAACATTGCGATAATCTACTTACAGAAAGTATCGGGCGACTATTATTTAATGTGAATGATATTATTATTCAACTTATTGAAGACGATGAGTTTACTGATGAGCAAGATGAACTTCGTAAACAACTGGGTTGGAACGTGCACTTACCATATTGGTTTGTCCATCACTCTGATAAGTTTGATGCTGGGTCAAATAACTTCAGGTCTCTAACAGAAAGTGTTGCTAAGACAGGTATTCTGGCTTCTGAAAGATTAGACGATAAAGAACTAGCTGAAGACGCTGTGAGTTGTCTTGGTTCTATAACTCAAGAAGCTCTCGAAAAGAATACTGACAAGTACGGTTATGATGAACCACGAATACTTGAGAAGGCGTGCTACATAGGAATACTTGCCCTAAAGAAAGGTTGGCTTGAGGTGTATGCTGAAACAGTTATAAAAATCTTAGATTTTCAACCAAAGTATGAGACAAAATACTTCAGCAACATACCTCCTCACATTGATATAGAAAAAATCAGTCCGAAGAAAAACCAGTTATACGTTGAGATAATGAGATGGCGAGACAAGTTTGATTATAACCGCTTAAACAGAATGAATGGATTACGAGATGATGCTGAGTCAATAATGTACGAACTAATAGATATCAGCGACATTGATTGGTTTACATTCAAAGTTTGGGGTAAATGGGACGCCAACAGCCCTATCAACGATAAGATTGAAGAAGAGATTGAGAAGATGAATAAGAAGCGAGCTTTAGCAAAATTGGCGACGTGTATTAGTGAAATAGTGAAGAAAAAATGAATGTAATGTAATTGTAGTTATGTAACATTGAAGCCCTCAAAACAGGCAAAAACGTCCTCCATTTTTTCTCTCACATCTATCTCATCATCATAAACAATCAACATCTCCAAACTCTTGTGTCGACTAAACTTTCGCACGTCTCGAACCTCTAAACTCTGTAGTAGTTTTGTAACATAAAAATGTCTAAAGCCGTGAACAGTCTTCTGTACTCCAACGTCCTCAAACATTTTCTGAAACTCACGTTTAATCGTCATTGTGCTTAGTCTGTTACTTTTTCTGTTACCAAGACTCTTGAAGATTGCACCGCTACCAACTTTGTTGAGTTTTAGATGTTTTCTCAAAGCTTCTACTGTAGCAGGAGCTAGATACACTGGCTCTTTATCATCAGCACCCTTGGCACGAACAAATATCGTCTTGTTAGGTAAATCAACATCATTCACATCAAGACGAACAATCTCAATCTGTCTCAGCCCTTGAAACGCCAATAAACAAAACAACGCACGTAATCGTGCGTGTTGTGGTGTGTCTGGGAGTTGATTTAATTGCTCCACGACCTTTTTCATATCTCTGTCTGTCAGTCCCTCTCGCTTATGCTTCTTATTTTGTTTGAACAGCCGTATGTTTTGAGTAATGTCTACTGGAATGAGTCCGAGACGATTGGTTTCTTTAAGAAAGATTTTTGCTGTTGCAAGATACTTGTTTTTAGTAGAGATGGTGTAGTCTGTTCTTTTCTCAAGATGTCGTTTGTATTCTAAATAACTATTTACACGGAAGCCCTCTTTATGAATGAAGTCTATAAACATTCCAATACGTGCTGAGTAGTCTTTACGAGTCGACTCACTTACATCAAGAGAGTCAAAGATTTTCCTCGCTTGAAAGTGCAGGTCTCTTATTTCGATTAAGTGGTTCATAAGCCGATATGTATTATCTCAACACCACGCTTTTCAAAAGAGGGTGTGAGCATTTCGTATCGATGGCACTGCTTATAATCTTTTTCCGAACACATCACGCAGACATTTTTCCCAGTGCGAACAAGCTCAACAAGCTCGTCTATGGTTTCTTCATAGTTTTCATTTTCTCCGAGACCGCCGAGATTATCACCTCTGAATTGATATTCGATACCCTCAATCGAGAGCATCTCATCTAACTTCTTTCTATTGAATTGAGGACAAAATCGAGACCGAGGATAGGTACGAATGTCGACAATAATGTCTATTTCGTTATTCTTTAAGATTTTTAAGTACTCTGAATACGCTCGGTTGCTATGACCGATGGAAAATACGGTTTTCATATTATTTTTTAACTATTTAACCCAGTATGGGTGATTGGTAATATCTATATTATATCAAAAATACGGCTCTAAATATAGGTATTTTAGACACTACTCAATAAGTTAATTGCAAAATCCTGGCAAAGTTTCTTCATAAGTGCCTTTTGAAGCCACACTTGCACCAACTTCAGCTTCTTCACTATAACCCCACGCCCAGATAGTTACATCGTCCCAATCAATCAGATAATCTCGTGCTAATAGGTAGAGAGTGTGGTCTACATCTCTCCGCTCTGCATTATCAGGTACAACAATTCGTACACCTATTCTTTTACAACCAGCATAAGAAATATCATCTTCTTCAATTATTCTGTAATCGACTTCCACTGGCTCAGGTTCAGATATTTCAGGTAGTTCTAAAACCAAAGTTTCATTAGTATCAGCTTTTTCAATCTCAATAGCGTATGGAGTAAAGTTTTGGGGTACTTCATATACTAAATATCCTCTCTCTTCTATGTTATGACCCAAGTCTCTACCATCAATAGCTTCAGCTTCAACGCCGATACTTCCTCCTCGAGTACTTTCATATACATCGTACGATACGCCCTCGGTATCTATTAAGTTCATACCACTAGAGTAAAGTGTGAGGGTCTTACCTGACGTGTTTGTAAAAGTGGTGTCGATTAAAACAAATATGGTGTTGGCTTTTGCTTCGGTCTCACCGAATGAACCTGATAAAGTGTTGTGGTATTCAAAATCATTTACTTTTACATCAAGTGTTGCTAGCTGACCAATTTGACCAAAAGGGACGATAACAAGGTCTCGACCATTTTGTTTAGTCAAATCTGCGTTTTCTTTAGTTGTAGCTTGAACTGGTTCGTTTGTGGTGTTGTTATTTTGAAAAAAGAATAGAAGTCCCATTACAGCAATTCCCACAGCAACTAAAATAATAACTAACTTCCTCTTATTGTGTGTTGGTTCGGATTTCATTTTTTAGCATTAAAACTTGTAATGCCTAGTGGCACACAAAAAGCCCACCACCAGGAGAGCACCTTACGGTAACTCCGACCACCGTTTCCAGTGGACACCGAACCAACGACCCTGATGATGGGTTCTTTATGTTGGTTCGGATTTTTGACCATATCCTTAGTAATCCAAGGGGTTAGGTCATTCAAACTTTATTCAGTTGTGTTTATATTATATCAAGAAACGGCTATAATGCACTGTATGTTAAGTATTAAACATAATCCAAAACTTTTTTACAGAATTGACCTAAAGTCTATATCCAACCTTGACCAAGAGACAAAAGAGGTTATCCAGCACATCAATTCATCGTGGTCAGATATTGAGTACTCAAACTATCTTTTTCATAAAAACTTCGGTCAGCTGTCAGACGCTAACGAGAAAGAGATTGGTATGTTTTTTACTTCCTTATTGATATTTAGCAACAGCTTCTATACTCATCTCAGCACAGTGTACCTGTTGATGAAAAAACTCAATAGTAAATACCCAAAAAGTACAAAGAGATTACTCATAATGAACAAAAAGTTTTTTGAAAGAATACAGACAATCAGAAACTGCATTCTCATACACAAAGAAAAGGATAGCTTTTACAAAAATCCTAAAAACTCTATGAGTAGTACTGACCCCAAACACTTGATTGAGCAGAAAATGTACGTAATTGAGAATGGGTCGAAAAAAATCTACACACTAAAGCCATTAAAAGACGTGGATATGATGTTCAGACTCGTTCAAAACTTTGAACATCTGTTACAGTCTGAAAACTCAAAACTCGAAAAGTCTGCGTAACTACTTAAATCCTTTTTTACTAAGTAAGAGTCCAATCTCTTCTTTAAGTTGTTTATTTTCTTCTTCTAGGCGGTCAATCATATCTCTCAGCACCCAGTTAGTAGAAAACTCATTAGGGCGTTTTCTTTCCATAAACCACATAGCCAACTTATAGTTTCCTCTAGCTAGTTCGTTTGCTATTGCTTTTCGGGCATTAAAAATTGTAACTGTCTTAAAAAGCTCAAATCGCTCTCGAAATACAGGGTGTGAGTCTAAAAAACGGTAATACGCCGCCGTCGAAATAAGGGCTAAACTACAAGCTTCTTTTACTGTACAACCTATGGCAAATGCATACTCCAATTTCGAGAGTACGGCATCTGGATTTTTACCATTAAAAAGTGGTCGACCAACTGTTTGATTGACCTTGAAGTTCTGTATTACTGGTTTATGTAAAAGTGTTTCCATATTGAAAAACTACGCCTCTACTAAGCTGAGTAGTTGTTTAATGTCCTGCATCGTACCTTCAGGGTCAGGAATGGCTTTTCTCCAGTCATAAGTTCTAAATGCGTCCCTCCACTGGAGCCACTGTAAAGCAAAGTAAAGTGTTATTTTATATTTATTAATGATAAAATGTTTATATGTCACAAGTATTCAAAAATATTTTAGTTACAATTTCATTTCTATTGCTACTATTAGCATCTTGGAGGTATTGTTCGTTCAAAAAATCTAAAATTTCTCAACTTCTCTTTTTATTTTAATCCAATTAAGAGTTCTCCTCCTTCGTACAAGACTACGGAAGGACAGGTGCACTTGTCCAGTAGGGGGAGTAAGAATGAACATGTGGACATTGTGAACTTTATAAAACACCTACTCCCCTCTCAATATAAGTTCGAACCCGTTGCAGTTGGCGGAGCCATTGTAAAGCAAAGTGTTACTTAATTCAATAAAAACTAGAGTATAGCACCAAGCCTAGATATCAAGTTTATTTTCTGAGACATTTGATATAGTTAACCTATGAATAAATTAATTTTGATTGTGGGAATGACTATTATTTTCTTAGCTGTTGTACTTACTAGACAGGATACAAAGGTTCCTATACCAGAAGAACTAACAGTAAACACAGAGGAAAATACTGATCATAATGCGACCAGTACACCTAACATATCTAATAACAGAACTGTTGATTTAAGTAACCAGGGTCTAGAAAGTATTCCATCATATGTCTTCAATGAAACAGGTACAGAAAAGCTTGATGTCTCAAATAATAATTTGACAGGAGCTATCCAGTCACAAATTGGCCAATTGAAAAATTTGAAGATTTTAGACGCTAGCAATAACTCGATGACTGGTGTACCCGCTGAAGTTGGTCAATTAGAGAAATTAGAGATACTTAATCTATCAAATAATACATTAACTGGGTTACCTAATGAATTAGGAAATCTTAAAAACCTAAAAGTATTGGACTTGTCTGGAAATGATTATTCGGAACAAGACCTATCCGGAATTAGAAATAACCTCCCTTCAACAGTTGATATTATCTTGAACTAAACTGGTTCGAACAGGTTCCAATATTTAGGGTGAATGGTAATTACTTATTTCCAGCTATTTCAATTCTTGTACTAAAAATATTCATAAGAATAGGACTGATGAGTACAGTAGAAATGCTCAACATAACCAATGCTGTAAGCAAAACTTGATCAATAAGCCCTAATGCGAATGCTGCGGAGGCTGTGGCCAAAGTTGTTGAAAGTTGAGGAATTGAAGTAATAGCAAATAGTAATGACTCGTTATTATTGAAACCTACAATTTTCGCACCAATCCATCCACTAATAAATTTAGAAACTACTGAACCAAAAATAATTAAACCAACAACAAAAGATACGTTTTCTATTTCTGAAAAAACTTTAATATCAGTTTGTAGACCAATCACAATAAAAAAGGTTGGTATAAAAACACCGTAACTAATCGTTCTTATCTTATCTTTTAATGCTTTTGTTTGTATTGAGCCGGACAAAACTAAACCAGAAAAGAATCCTGCTACAATTGGATGTAATCCTAAGAATTCAAAAACAAGAACTGTTCCCATCATAATTAAAAAGGTTGATCGAAATTCAAACTGAAACATGTCAGGCTTTTCGCTTGCAACTAATTTAAAATAGCCTCGAATCATTTTTATAATAAACCTTAATACAATAAGTGAAACAAGAAGAAGTGGGTAGAAAAGATATAACGGCAAAAATGTTATAGTATTTACATTCTGAAGGACTAAAGAAAGAGCAATAAGACTTGCTACATCCTGAATGACAGTAGTCATAACAACTGATTGCCCTAATCGAGTATTCAATATTGAATGAGATTCTAAAGATGGAACAACAACTGCAATTGATGAAGATATAAAAACAACACCCAGGATAAGTGCTGGTAACAAAGGGTACCCAAGAAACAGTGCTACCCAAACCCCGACACCAAAAGGTATAACACCATTTATAAAAGCCAGTAATGAAAGTTTTCCTTTAAAACCTTCAAGGTCTTGAAACTTTGTTTCAAGACCGGCCATAAACATCAAAAATATAAGACCAATCTGTCCTATGAACATTATTGTTGGATTTAATTCCAAAATATTTAGAAAGTTTGGACCCAGTAAAACTCCTCCCCCAATAAGCGCAACTACCCAAGGAATATGTGCCTTTCTTGAAAACATAGAGAAAAAAACTCCAGCAAAGAGTGCAATAAAGAATGGGAAAAATTGTTCCATTAGAAAATTATATCATTACTTCCAAAAGCATTCTTGCTGCTTCCCCAGAGGAAACATGACAGGTGAGAGGATTATTCGAAGCAAGACTTTGATACTATAAACTCTGATTTACAAGAAGATACTAATATTATATTGAACTAAAACTCTAACTTCTTCACAGTAGCTCCGGTCTCACTCATATCACCATAGACAGTGACTGTTTTTTCTTCTTCAAATTTCTCTGGCTTACAAATTTCCTCTTCCTTATCTGAAAGAATACAAATGCTCTCACCATTAAAGAAAAGTGGCACCAAACTTACTTCATTATTTTCAACAAATAATATATGCCAATACTCAGAATTAAATTCAAGAGTTGAATCTTTTATCAAAACCCCTTCTCTTTCAAAGGTAAATTCTCGTGGTGGTCCAAATTCTCCAGCAGAGCACTCAATATCATTAATATACCAACCACCATTAAGCTTATTTAGACTTACAATAGCCTGACCATCTAAACCTTCATCTCTTGCAAGTATTAGAATTTGAGCCTTTTCTTCTTGCTCGTAAACAGTTCTAGCTGATATTGATGAAGGTATAACACTTTGACATAAGACAGGATCTAGGTCTGTATCTGAATTCCCTTTTGCTTTGAATATTTTATTACGAAGATCCTTACTTAAAATCATTGAATCGTTTAATCCTTCCTTATACGGATTTGTATCTACTGAATTTCTAGAAGCTAACCAAGGGTCATAAAAATCCAAGACTATATCAATGGGTGATTCCATAGAGACTTCTTGTTGTCCGACCTCTTTATCTTTTAGGAAGAACAATATCAAACTGAGTACAACTAGGACCATCAAAATTACCAAAATTATTTTTTTATTTTTCATATATCATATTATTGTAGCAAGTATTTCCATTTAATAAACATCTAAAATTCTTATAGACAACAGATAAAAAAACTGCGCAAACATGCGCAGTTTTTTATCTGTAGTGTGTACTACATTCCTCTAACATCATCACCAACCATGTTTCGATCTGAATCACTGTTGATAATCATCACACCACTATGTGTTGAAATGTTAACAGAATCTTGGAATGCCCCACTTGATGTATTAGCATTCACAACTGTTACCACACCAGACTCATTCACATACATATACTGAGTGTTGCCACTTGAATATACAGAAGTTACATTATTACTACTTCCATCAACTAAGATGACACCACTATGTAAAGCTAGATTAGGAGCAAGAGTAATTGCATTTGAACCATTATTTGCAGTAACGCTACTTATACCACCAGATGTATTTACATATTCATATGTGGCAGCATTAGTAACATTAGAAAATCCTAATACGAAGGCAAAGACAGTCAGTACTCCAAACATTTTTAGCGTATTACCTACTGTGTTTGTGTATTTATTTTTATTATTCATAGAATTTGTTATTAGCTAGTAAGCAGCAAGAACATTAGATGTATTTTGATTTACGTATAAATCAGTCAACTATTAAATAAAGATGCAAGACATACTTCAATTACTGAGGGGCAAGTTAGTAGTTTAGATTTCAGTAAAACATTCAGTGTCATTTCGTTTGTAATACTTCTATATTAGAGACGGAGCATCTTGATAGACATTCCTACGACTCTTATACTATATAGTAAATATTAACAAAAAGCAATATAAATTGTACTTATGACACAGTATTAGTCTTTTACCTAATCAATATGACAACTCTTGCTATTTCATATCCAAGCAAACTTTTTTCATAAAGTGTGAGGGCAATTGTGATTACAATATGAGTGATATAAGATTAAAAAATAATTCTAGAGAAATAAAGCTTGACTTTATTTCCATAAGTGATACTCTTTAGGGGTCAAATAACATACGTAAGAAGTGAAGCAGTTTAGTTTTTCGTTTTTGTATTTATTTGAAGTTACTAATTAACATTCTAAGTTAAATGCAAAAAGGAAAAATTGCTCGTCTTATGGATGCTGGATACGGTTTCATCGCTGTTGAGGGACAAGAAAAAGATCTTTTCTTTCACTCAAAAGAAGTTGAAAATACTGAATTCGATGCTCTAAAAGAAAACGATGAAGTAGAATTTGAAATAGCTGAAAGTCCAAAAGGACCAAACGCTGTTAAAGTTTCAAAGATCTAATAAATGAAAAAAGGCGGCACGCTTTGCGTTCCGCCTTTTTTCTTTACTTTTAACTAAAAATGTGGTTTTATTGCAAGACTAAAATTTATGCTAAAGAAACAACACAAAGAAAAATATGACCTAATCGTAATTGGTGCCGGACCGTCAGGGATGATGGCCGCTGGAGTTGCGGCTAAAAACGGAAACAAAGTACTCGTTATAGAAAAAAATAAAGAACTTGGTAAAAAGTTAAAAATTACCGGAGGTGGTAGATGCAATATTACAAATGCAACATTTGATATCCAGAAATTTCTAAACAAATTTGGTACAGCAAAACCTTTTCTATACTCCCCTTTTTCACAATTCGGAATACAGGATACTTTTGATTTTTTTGAATCAAAGAAACTACCACTTATAATTGAGGATGGTGGGAGAGCTTTCCCAAACACACACAAAGCCATTGATGTTTTTAATGTAATGCATAATTTCATAAACAACAAAAATGTTGAGATTATAAAAGATAACCAAGTATTTAAAATCAGTGCCAACAAAGAAGATGGCAAAATTACCTCTGTAAAAACAAAAAAAGGGGTTTATATTGCAGAAAATTACCTAATCGCCACTGGAGGGAATTCTCACCCAGAGACAGGGTCTACTGGGGATGGATTTAAATGGTTAAAAGAGATTGGCCACACAGTCAATAGACCAAGCCCTGATATTGTTCCACTCAGAGTACCCGATAAATGGGTACAAGAACTAGCAGGAACATCTCTTTCCTTTATGAAGATTACTTTTTTTGTAAATGGTAAAAAAGCTTTTTCAGAAACAGGAAGAATACTATTTACTCATTTTGGAGTTTCAGGACCTCTTATTTTGAATTGTGCGAGAAAAGTTCAGGATCTTCTACATGAAGGAGAAGTAACATCAAAAATTGATTGCTATCCAGATACAGATATTGGATCATTAGAAAAAAATATTCTTAAAATATTTGATAAAAACAAGAACAAATCATTTAAAAATATTGTTAAGGAGATTGTTCCGCAAGGACTATCAAATACATTAATTGGTTTTCACATTGTTCCAAATGTTTCAGACAAGGTTAATATGATATCAAAAGAAAATAGAAAGGAAATAGTTGCCATATTGAAGGCTCTACCCCTTCGAATTAATGGTTTAATGGATATGGATAAAGCAGTTGTATCTGATGGTGGGGTTCCATTAAAGGAGATAGACACACGAACAATGAAATCAAAAATATATAGTAACCTTTATATGACTGGTGATATTCTCCATATTAATAGACCATCTGGTGGATACTCACTTCAGCTTTGTTGGACTACTGGTTACGTAGCAGGACTCCTGAAATAAAAAAGCGGCGACCTTCGGTCGCCGCTTTTTTATGAATGCTTTCTAAAGTCCATATCATCAGAGCTTATTAAATTAAGGAGTAGAGCCGAAAATGCAGCTATAACAAACATCCAATTTAAGCCAACAAAACCTGCTAATATGAAGCCAAAAACAAACATTAAAAATCTTCCCGTATGAATCATCATCTCCATAATAACTGAATACTCATCGACATAATGTCCTTCGCGAGCAGATAGATCATAATTTAACGTGTTGTACGGAGTTGCTGTAAATATTTTCGTAATACTGTGATATGCACCAACAATAAATACGTGAAAAGCTGTGAAAATAAATATCTTTAGTATCCAACCAAGAGAATACATCAGACTACCCCATCTCAGCATTTTTTGTTTTGAAATTCTTTTGTCCATAGTTTTTCCTAAGCTCAATTGAAGCACAATTGTTATAAGAACAATAAAGGATGATAATAAGCCTACTTGCATCAGGTCTCCATTCAATAATTCAAAAATAAAGATTGGCCAAATAATTAAAGTAGCAAAACTTTCAGCACCATCGCCCAAAAAAGCTAGAGCCACTTTTCTCTTCTTTAAACTATAAAAAAATTCTTTAAATGTCTCTGTGTATGACCAAGAAAAATTCTCCTTTGTTGGTGGTAATTGCTTAAAAGGAATAATTGAAGAAAGGTAAATAATTATACTAACAATAAACAAAACATCGAATGAGAAATTATTAATAATAAAAGCAGATGCAATTGGCAACACAACGGCAAGAAACATCTTAACCGCTTCAAAGGAACTCATCTGTCTTCCTCTATTTCTCTTGTTTGTAAACTTTGCAATATCAGTCCTAAAAGGTGTCCAAAAAAGAATTCTGAATAATGTTAAACACAAAATACCAATCGGAATATAAATAAATATAGTACTTTTGTCTACCAGATAATTAGTCACATAAAATAAGGAAAGAAAAACAAGACTCAATCGTAAAGACCTTTGTAAACCGAACTTCTTATCAAAAAATTTAACACCGATCGGTATCGTCAAAACATACAACAAAGAAGCTAGGCCGTAGAAAGCAAAAACCCATAGATACTGGTTACCAAAGAGCTCATACAAGAAAATTGGAAGAAATAGACCAAGTAAACCTGATGCAATAAACATAAACATTCTTCCTGTCAAAAGTGAGACGAAACTTGCGGAAACTTCCCCATCAAAATATTTATGCTTAGTTCTCATTAATATAATTCTACCATACTGGTATAATGACCTTAATAAAATATGAATTTACAAAATTTTCCCGAAAATGTGAATCTAGAGAATCTTTTAAAAATTAAATTTACTAAAAAATTTAAGGTCATTTTTATTATGATTACTATAGTACTTATGATTATCTCTCCTTTCTACTTAATCGCTATGGTGTTTATTTATTTCTCACTAAAGAAATACCTTGAGCAGCTACAAATACACAGAGCGTTTATGAAGAGTTTTGCGGAAAGAAATAATTTCTCCTACATAGATTTTTCCTCTACTAAAAATCTAACAGGTAGACTTTTTAATATTGGTAATTCACGAAGAGTCCTTCATATGGTTTCAGGATTTTTCGAAAAGTATCCCATACAAATATTCAATTATTATTACACGGTTGGTAGCGGGAAAAATAGTCATACTTATAGTTTTACTGTGTGCGAAATAGAAATAGAAAGGACTAAATTTCCTCATATATTTCTTAAATCAGATTCTATGTGGAGATACCAGATGCAAGACTTTTTTGGTCAGAACAAGGATGTGAAAATTAGTCTAGAGAAGGGATTCGATGCGTACTTTGATTTGTATTGCACACAAGATTACGAGACTGAGACTCTTCAAATATTTACAGTAGATATTCTAGATTATTTATCTAAAAGTGGTAGTAATTTCTCGATTGAATTTTCAGAAAACAAAATATATATTTATGATGATTTGATAATTAGAAAACAAGAGGAGTTGGATCAACTATATGAAGTAGTGAAGAAAATTTTGAATTCTTCGCAAGGTCTTTTTGATAGACTTCATGACGATTTTGATTCTCTACACTCTGTTTACAATAAAAAAATCAATTAAAATAATATCAAAAATATATTATATTGTTCTTGAGTAATCAACCCAAATATTAGGAAAATCTTTAGGACGCCTTCCAGTGTTAACTGTTCTCCATCAGAAGATGATGAACCACCACCACCTCCACCTCCACCAGATGAATATGCACTACCAAAAATTTTAACACCAATAGCAGATGAACTTTCTTCATAAGAACCGTATTCTTCATAAGCTCCAGAAAATGAAATTGTTCCTACTATTGGCACATATCCGCTAAAATCATTAGAATCTCGATACTCCAAGGCAACCCAGTAATCCCCACTAACTAATTGCCAATCTAAACCCTGAACCTTTCTCCATGAAACCTCATTACTGCTATCAGGAGTAAAAGAAAGTGTGGTACTAAAAACTTCAGAAGCAGTATCAGGTGTTTGACTACCGTCTTCATATATTACAATAGAAAGATTTTTAGCACCTCCAGTATTATTAACTAGGTACATCTCCACTTCATCTATTTTCTTATTTTCTGAAAGAGTAAATTTTTGAGCACGTCCTGTTATGGTTGTGTTATTTAAGGTTCCTCCAGAAGTAGATATTTCGGGCTTACCAGTATAAAAAACCAAATCATAAGAGTCAGAACCAAGAGTATTAACACTAATAGAATCTGATAAAGCTGACTCATTTCCTTCTTCGTCATAAGCAGATACTTTATATTTATAAAGAGTACTTACGCTTAATCCAGTATCCAAATAAGAAATACCGTCATCTATATCAGCTATTTGAACAAAAGAATCTGATACTTCTTTATAAAGTCTGTATCCCTGGGTTTCTGTATCCACATCTACAGACCTATCCCAATCTATTATGATATATGTTCCTGCTGTGTAAGATGCTTCAAGATTCTCTGGGACAGGAGGTGGAGTAATGTCAGCAGAAGGATCTGTCACTGTAATAGACACAGTCACCGTATTTGAATAATTAGCACCGTCATATGCTTTATAAGTAAAAGTATCTACTCCAGCGAAAAAGAATTCTGGCTCATAAACAAAAGTACCATCTGTTTCAAAAGTTAAAACACCTTCTACTGTTGTTGTGACCAACTCTGCTGTTAATGCGTCAACGTCAGTATCAGTGTCATTATCAAGAACACTTTCACCAAACAAAGCCAGGGTTTCGTTCATTTCAATTGAATAAGAATCTTCTATCGCAACAGGACTGGCAGCTAAAACTTGACCTGTTTGCAGTATAAACATTAATAAACTCCAAAAAAATATTTCCTTTTTTCTTGCTTTTTCCATTTCCTTATACTACAAGAAAAAGAGTAGTCTTTCAAGACTACTCTTTTTTTATTTAACCCGAATCAAGCCTGAAGAAAACCTGTATTTCTTCAGAATTAACAAAATATTCATATTCTACAAGTCCAGATTCGTCACTTAAAATGGTTTCTATAGTTTCCCAATTTTCTAGATCAAACGATCTTTGAACTTTATAGTGTTTGCCAGGATTCCATTTCCAAGAAAATTTCATAATAGTCTGAGGAAGAACCTCAGTACTACTCTCTATTTCCTCAGTTGTTTCTTCTGCAAATAACTGATTCATTACCATTTGCACCGTTGGTTTTACAGGAATATCAAAAATGAAAGATACTTCGTCAGAATAGTCAGACTCATCTCCTTCAGAAGAAAAAGCCTTGACAGCAAAGAAATATTTTTTCGAAGTATCAAAACCCATCACTGTCGCCTTTGCTCTTCCGATTCCAGAAGGAAACTGTCTAGTCGTTATGATACGAGAATAATTTCTACTTGATTCTCCAATAAAAATCTTGTATCCAGCAACTCTTGCATCATCTACACGATCCCAAGAAAATTGTACTTTCTGAGAAAAAACTGTATGCGATAAAAAAACCATCATCAGCGTTATTAAAAAGAACATCTTCATTCTAATTTTATCTTACCACAAAAAAAGAAAATGGCGATAAAAACCCACTTAAATATTCAACCTAATACTCTAAATCTTCATCCAATTCCCCTCTATCAGCCTGAACATCAAAAATTAACCATTTTAAAAATTCCTCTCTAGCTTTCTCTACATTTTCTTTTTTACCCTTCCAAATTTTTAATGCAGGACCCTGAATTGCTCTTGCATATGAAAAAGCTATTTCCCATGGAAGAGGTTCAAGTCTAGCAATAGCATTTAAATTATCTCTGGCCTGTTCTGGGGTTTGACCACCAGATAAGAATACAATTCCAGCCAAATCCTTTGGAGCAGTTTTTTGCAGAACCCTAACAGTTCTTTGAGCAACTTCTGAAGGAACCATCTCCTCCCCCGAGTCACTTCCAGGAACAACCATACTTGTTTTTAAAATCAAACCCTTCAAATCAACTCCTTCCTCTAATATTTGTTCAAATACAATCTTGAGAGTCTTTTCTGTCACTTCTTCAGCTTTTTCAATTGAGTGTGGGCCGTTTAAAATAACTTCAGGTTCAATTATAGGAACCATTCCTGATGTCTGTACTTTTTTTGCATACTTTGCAAGACGTATTGCATTCTCAAGTATTGCACCTTTTGATGGTAGATCATTTGATTCATCGATCTGAATTACAGCTCTCCATTTAGTAAATCTTGCACCGATTTCATAATATTCATCTAAATTATCCCCTAAAGTACTTAAGCCTTCCGTAATTTTTTCTCCGGGGAAATCAGGATTATCTTTTGCTCCTCCATCAACCTTTATTCCAGGTAAAATTCCAAGATCATCTAGATGAGTCCCAAATAATTTTCCACTATTTGTCTTTTGTCTAAGAGTTTCATCAAATAAAATAACACCACTAATGTAGTGCTCTATGTTTTCTGTTGATAAAAATAAATCACGATACTGCCTTCTCATTTCCTCAGAATTTTGAGCTCCTACAGATTCTAGTCTTTTACCTGCAGTGTTATTACTTTCATCAGCAGCAAGAATCCCCTTACCTCTCTTCATTATTCTTTTTGCAATATCGTGTATTATTTTATTTTCCATTTAAATATTTTAACATGCAAATTATTCTGTATCTATTTTTCCGTCTCTAAGCCAAATTATCCTATCCGTCTCATTACCATATTCTTCTTCATGAGTCACCATTACAATTGTTTGGCCCTTCTTATTCAAATCCTTTAATATATCTATAACAATTCTCGCAGATTCTCCATCTAGATTTGCAGTTGGCTCATCTGTAAAAATTATTTTTGGCTCATCGACAATAGATCTCGCAATCGAAACTCTTTGCTGTTCACCTCCAGAAAGTTGAGAAGGTAAATTATTTACCTGTTCCTCTAGACCAAGTTTTGACAATACCTTTTCTGATTGTTTAAAAGCATCAATAGTAGACATCCCTCTTACTAATAAAGGCAAAGATACATTCTCAATAGCGGTTAGTTCTGGAACAAGAGCATAGTCCTGAAAAACATATCCTAAATGATTTAATCTGAATAATGTTTTCTCCTTATTAGTTAATTTCAAGACATCAACACCATCAACAATAATTTCTCCAGAAGTCGGTTCGTCAAGTAAAGACATTTGGTACATCAAAGTCGATTTCCCAGCTCCAGAACGACCCATAATAGAAACAAACTCGCCCTCCTTTATTTCTATATCAATCCCCTTTAAAACCTCGGTAATAATCTTACCGTTTATAAATTTCTTTGTTATTCCTTTTACCACTATTATGTTTTTCATATTGTTGATGTTATTTTGTCGTCTTGTTGCCAGTCTTCATCAGAATGTTGTAAAATATACTCTTCATAGTATCCTTATTTTGCATCAATCTCTACCTAAAATTGAATCAAGAGTATTTTTCTTTATGATAATTCTGGCTGGTAAATACCCCGCTACTCCTGTAACAACTAGTAAAATGGCGACTCTCATAAAAGTTAAACCAAAAGGAGCAACCAAGATACCATCAGAGAACGGGAAATCAATTGGATTAGCCGCAACATACGGCACAAGTACACCGTAGACCATTATTAGACCTAAAACAGAACCTGTTATCGCATAAACCATAGATTGAAATACGTATGACAATTCTAAGGTTTTACCGTCTACACCAATAGCTTTCATAATTCCGATATATTTTCTCCTTGTAATAGCATTTATAAAAATTACAATAAACACAGTAATTGCTGCAACGACTAAACCTATAGAAGAAATTATTGTTCCAAGTAAATTAAAAGTATTCTTTATATCAACTAGAAATTGAGGCTGAGCATCTAAATATGTTTGTATTTTTGCATATGAACCATACCCATCTTTCTCAAGACTATCTTTAATCCACTCTGGGGAATAATCTTCGCTTGCTTGTATTGATATCTCACTAACATTCAAATCATCCCTACCAACAATCGATCTTAATTGAGAATCCAACATAAATACCCTCCTATCAACCTCATCAACCTTGTTTCTAGCAATACCTTTTACAAAAACTTCCCTTTCATTTTCTCCAATTTTAATTTTTATTTTATCTCCTACTTTTACATCAGATAAAACAAGAAAACCCGGTGAATCAACTGGCAAATATTTTTCTAGCAAATATGCTCCTAAAATTACATGATCATAGTCATCTGGTTCCAAGTATTCACCTTCAACTATTGAATCAGAAAGTTGTGTAAGTTGATTCTCTTTTATTGGATCAATTCCTGCAATAATTGACCCTACCAATTGCCTTTTGTCTTCAAAATTTGTTCTCTCTTTATAATTAGCTTCGACACTTCCTGAAGCCAAATACCTGGCAGAGTATCTTTCTACACCGGGGAGATTCTCAATGTTTGCAATTATATCTCTACTATTTTCTATGTAATCTTTTTCTTTTAATGTTGAAACAATTACGTCACTTGTATAGTAATTTCTGTTGGCATTCTCCGATCCCTCAATCAATCCAACCAGAATACCTGAAACAGCGACTAAATTCATAAAGGTTAAAAGCATCACTGCTACAATCAATATGTTTGACCATAGTGACGCTCTTTTTAGTTGTCTATAGCCTAGAAACCAACCAACTTTTATTGAATTAATATCAATCATAGTTATTTATTAGGAATCAAAATATTATCACCGACTCGCAGACCTTCCGTGACAGCAATCTTTCCTTTATTATCTTTCTCTCCCGTTTCAATATTAATTCTTTCTAGCACGCCATCTCTTACAACCTCCACAAAATCAACACCATCATTCTGTATTACAAATGTTGGGATAATTATCTGATCAAATATTTCTTCTTTTATGATCTGAATATTTGTAGACATTCCAGGTCTCAAATCGTCAAAAGGGGTTAATAAACTTATCTTAGTTCTATAAGTCACCACACCATCTTTTATTGTCTCTTTTGGATCTATGTGAGTAACAACAGCATCAACAACAGTATCTTCACCCAATGCATCAAATTGAAGCATAACTTTATCTTCAATATCAATTCCAACAATACTCACTTCAGGAATAAATGTTTCAACTTCAAGTGGAGAGTTTGAAATAAGAATAAATGCACTATCACTTGAAATTACATACTTCCCTATCTCAAGATTATTCTGTGTAATTACACCATCAAAAGGAGCCCTTAAAATATACTCACCTGCTCTTGCCTGTGCCTTATAGACCGAAGCCTGACTATTTTGAATATTTGCATTTTGAACAGGAACATCAGATTGCAAATTATTCAGTGCATTGAGAGCTGAATTCATTTCTAAAATTATGGTTGAAATAGTTGACCTACTCGACCCTAGAACAGACACATATGAATCAATTTGAGCTTGAGTCACTACACCATTAGGGTTAAAATCAGATGATTTAGATGAAATCAAAGATAAAAATTCATCAATCTTTTTAATTTTATTTACGACAAAATTATAATCTTCATAGGACACATTTTCTTTACTTAATGAATCATTAAAAATACTCCATTTTCTCAGGTCGTCTTCAGCTTCTTCTCTACCATCATTTAAAATTTTTCGATCTGAACCAGGACTAATTATAAAATCGGCATTTATTGTATCCGCATCCTTAAAAAAGGTATCAATATTATTTCTTACAATATAATCAGCATTTACATATGCCTTATTTAAAGTTTTTACCAAAGCATCCTTGGCAATAGTAATTTGTGAATTGCCGATGTTACCTCCGTTGATTTTATCTAACTGAGCTTGTGCACTTAGTAGATTTGCTCTGGCTTCTTCCACCTCACTCTGAACCTCTGACGAATTTAATACTGCAAGAATATCTCCAGCAAGAACTCTATCTCCAACATCTTTATATACTTTTATAACATCGCTTGATGCAGAAAAGGATAAACTAACTTCCTCCGCAGGAACAACTTTTCCTGATATTTCAACACTTTTCACTAGACCAGTACTTTCAGCTTGAACAGTCTCATACTCCCCATTTCTCCCAATAAAGAAAATAGCTATACCGATTAAAAATATAGTAGGGATAGCGTAAATAAAAAATTTAGTCTTAAATATGTTCATGCCACTTATTTTACCTCAAACTAAAGGAAAATATAACTAGACCAACCCAGAATATTCAATATAATAAAAGACCATATTGCTATTTTTTTTGAAATATCGAATCTTTTACTAAGTAGAACTGCAAAATAAAATCCAACAAAAGTTACAATCACATCTGAAACTCTGTTTGTTGAATACTCAAAAACCCTTACAAATATTTCAAAAAATTCCCATAACGTGGCCACTATCAGGATAAACAAAAAATTTACATATTTTCTGTCTGGCTTTAAATAAAAAAACAGTATTACTCCAAAAAGAAAATGAGATAGGCTCCATAAATCTATATAAGGATGTTCAACAAATAAATCAATCATGAGTATCTTTATATTCTACCAAATTGACAAAATTTATCTTATTGCTAATGTTAAAAAAGAATGTCTAATATTGTAAATTATCTTTTCTTGTTCTTTCTAATTTCCCTAGGTCTGACAATCACATTAGCCTCAAAAATAAACTTTAGGAAGACTAGAAGGTCCCTTCGTAGATTTAAGTGGAGAATGATTAATAAATACAAAACATACAGATGAAGGTCTGTATGTTTTTTGACAATATAAACTTAATGTTGTATTTTTAAAAAGAATCGCACAAACAAACAAATGAACATACTCTTGCCGAAATCTACCTTTCTCAAGATGATTGAGGAACACACATTCAAGTTTTTTATCGCTCTTCTTTTCATTATATGTCTATGTACCTTTATTCGAAGTAGACATACCAGTATTAATTCTGTCTGGATTCATGAAAAAGTAACAATCTGGAACGAAGACAAATTCACTAATAGTGAGTTTGATTCAAAGAATGATTTTGTAGTTATGGATTTCAATCAATGGAAAAAATTATCCAAACTAATGGACTCGCCGATTTCGATTGACGTCAGTAGATTGAAAAAAGCTGGCGAAGTATCGTACTTTTTTTCTGATAAGGATATCTATTTCATCTCACACAAAAGGATTGACCTTTCTTGGAAAAGAGATATCTTCTACGAAATTACAGCTAGAGAATTTGATACCATAGATAGTGTAGACCTGACAATTAAGGAGCGGGAAAACATTATTGCACTAAGAGATTCTCTTATCATCTTCCTGATAGGAATAGCTTATTGGATAATTATGCTTTACTGTGTACTTATCTATAGAGTATTTTCCTATGGAATAAAACTTCTCAAAAAAAAGACCCTTAAAAAGGGAGACGCGTAGTTTTTTGAAAAAAGGCGCGACCTACGGTCGCGCCTTTTCCTTTACAACAATCTTGCTTGTGCAAGAGCCCCCCAAATTCCATTTAATGATCCGAGCTCTGCCATCTTAACTCTTGGAACTTCTGGAAAAATTTCCATATTATCCCTTATAGCATCCTCAATTTCTTCCATATCAAGATCTTTAGAAATACCTCCTCCCATAACTATGGTATCTGGAGACCACAACATAGAAACATTATGTAAGGATATTCCAAGCAATCTTGTTATTTCTGCATACACTTTTGGATCAGTGATTTCCTTAGCAGGGACATTATATTTTTTCTCCAAATTTTTTCCACCAATCAAATCTTGTAGATTTTCATCTGTTTCTGTATTCATAATAAGATGACCTGGTTCAAAACCAAATGTACGATTCTGAATCTTCTTATCAACTACAAGTCCGCCACCAACACCAGTAGAGACTGTTATATATGCAACAATTTTACCATCCTTTCCCGCTCCAAACGTAGCCTCTCCAAGAGCAGCTAAGTCTGCATCATTAAAAATTTCAGGCCTAACTCCACAAATTCTTTCAATATCATATGTAATCATTTTTTTCTCCCAGTCAGGAAGATTTGGAGATTTTAGTAGTTTAACCCTATCTTTATCAAAAACCCCTGCGAGGCCCCCTACAACTCCTTGTATCTTTTTGCCTCCTGTAATTTTCTTAATATTTTCACTTAGTAAAATTATTCCTGATGAAAAATTTGTATCAGTATCAAATATTAAAGGCTCATCAAATGATGATAAGTCCTCTGAGACAGCAAGTCTTGTCTTTGTTCCACCGATGTCAAAAAGTAAGTACATGATACTATTATTATACTAAAGTAATACAAATATGAAAAATAAGATATATAAAATAATAAGAAAGATTATTGGAATAGTTTTTATGATGGCTGGAATACTCGGAGCACTCATTCCAATACCGCTTGTCCCATTTTTTCTATTATTTTTTATAGGGCTTGGAATTTATGGTGTTGATAAAGCCAAAATAGAAGAACTCAAAAGAAGACTACTAAGGAAATAAAAAAGCCGACACGTTTACGTGTCGGCTTTTTTATTTAACATAAATTACATTTCTGAATCCATTGAAGGTACTTCCTCTATCTTTACCTCTTTAGTAACAGAAGTACTTTTAGTATTACAGTCCTTCATCTTAACAATAAGTAGAACTGCTGAAAGTCCAACAAGAATATAAACTATTCTTGATAAAATACTATCCATTCCTCCAAGAAACCAACTTCCAAGATCATTTCCAAATAATCCAACTAGAAGCCAGTTCAACCCTCCTACTAAAACAAGAATATGTGCAATTTTCTTCATATTTATTTTAAATTAATACTAACATTATTATTATAACCCTTTTTTTAGAAATAAATCTTGAGTCTCCACATCAGACAAATCTCATTGTTCTCTTCAGAATCATTTTCATTTCATCAGTACCACATACCAATATTTCTTTTTTTGAATCATGAGAATGTATCATGAAATAATCTGAATTTACAGAATTATCTGAATTTTTCTCTACATCAAAATAGAATCCCAACCACTGCAATTCCTCCAAAATGAGTTCTCTGATAAAACTTGCTCTCAAACCAACTGTTCCAGTAAAAACAATCATATCTACACCTTTTGAAACAGAAGCCATTTCTAGAATTGATTTAACTATATTAAAGACATATACCCTTACGGCAAACTTAGCATCATTATTTCCTTTGAAACTTTCCTCCCGTAAAATTCTTAAATCACTAGATATACCACTTAGTCCAAGTAGCCCTGATTTTTCAAATAAAAATTCTATTTTCTCATTGTCTGATAACATCTTCTCTTCCCTAAATAAATCCATCAAGAGAACTTCGTCCACATTCCCACTTCGAGTTGCCATCACAGGACCTTCTAGAGGAGAGAATCCCATAGTATTATCTAAAGATATTCCGTTATTTATAGCTGTAATACTAATACCACCACCAAGATGACAAATAATCATTTTCTTATTTTCGATAGAAGATTCTTCTTTAATTTTTTCCACTACAGATTCGACAGAGATCCCATGATATCCGAATCTTTTATAATCATATGTATCCTGCAACTCTTTTGAAATTCCATAATATTTTGATTCCTCTTTTTTTGTATTATGAAAAGCTGAATCAGAAACTCCAATTTTCTTTTGTTCACTATACATTTTTGACACCTTCTTAATTTCTTCAATAACGGGAGAAATATGCAACTCATCAAACTTTTCTACATTTTTAATATTCTCAATAAAATCCTCATCTATAATTCTATCTTTTTGAAAATATGTTCCAGGAGCAACAATTCGGAAAGCCACAGACACAATGTCATCTGATTGAATATTCATATTTTCAGACAAGTAGTTACTCAAAAATTCTATTGAATTAGAATAATCCTCTTTACTTACAGAACCTTTCTCAAAACTATTTTCTTTTTTTATTGTAACAATATATCCCCCTTCCTCTTGCTCAAAATGAAAAAAAGCCAATTCATGTGTTGCATCAAAAATAGAATATTTTTTTGAGGCACTTCCAATATTTACTACTAAGATTTTTGTTCCCATTATTTTTTATTATTCCAAACCCAATTCTCTATATCATCAGGGTCAACCCCATATTCTCTTATGTATTTTGAATGATCCTTGAGTTTTGTTTCATATTTTCTAATGATATCTTCCTTCCTACTTTTTTCAATTTGTCCTTCCTTTGCCAGCATATTCACAGCATCCATCACCAAATGAAAACGATCAGTCATGTTTCTAACCTGCATATCGAAAGGTGTTGTTGTTGAACCATTTTCAATATAACCATTCACTTTAAATCTTTGACTTGAATCATAATAATCAAAAAGTATCTGCTTCATCGTTTGAGGATATCCATGAAAATTAAAGATAACTGGCTTGTTTTCTGTGAAATATTCATCAAAATCAACAGTATCCAGCATGCAATCATTCGCACCGATTCCTGTAGAACCGAGTGTGTTTATATTAACAAACCTAACTCTAAGATTTGGAACTTCCTTTTTTAGAATCTCAACTGCAGCAAGAGCTTCTCGTGTCATATAGTCCCCTACTCCTGCAAAAACAATATCTGGATTTTCATCGGAAGCAAAATCCCAAATAGCAATTCCCTTTTTAAGATCTTCTTTTGCCTGATCCACTGTCCTCCATCTTGGCTCCAGTGTTTTACCAGCAGACAAAACATTTATCTCATTTTTAGAACTCAACATTCTCTCTATAACTGCAAGAGCAGTATTCCCATCAGCAGGTAAATACACATTCACAAAACATCCTTGCTTTTGAAGTGCAGCATCAATGAATCCTGGATTTTGATGAGAGAAACCATTATGGTCTTGTCTCCAACCAGAAGAAGTTAGAATATAGTTAAATGAAGGAACATCTTTTCTGAACTCAACTACTCGAGCTATCTTCAAGAACTTTGCGTACTGGTCAAACATGGATACAACTACCTGAATAAATGCTTCGTATGAAGCAAAGACACAATGTCTACCTGTTAAAACATACCCCTGCGCTAAGCCTTGAAGTGAGTGCTCAGAAAGCATTTCCATAACTCTACCATCATATCCTAAATCATCATCCCAGCTCTCATGTGGCCACACAAAGGCTCTAGTGGTTGTCTCAAAAACTTTATCTAATTTATTTGAATATGTTTCATCAGGAGACATTAATCTAAAGTTCCTTGCGTCTTTATTTAGTTTAAATACATCGTTTAAATATGCGCCAACTCTTCTCATAGAACTTGAACCGACTGTACCTGGTTTTGTAGCATCTTCAGCATGCTTATGTAAATCAGGAAGTATTAACGGTGTGTAGACTCTTTCACCACCAAAAGCATGTTTATTCATCCCAATTCTCTGATCACCTTTTGGTACCAAATCTAGAATATCCTGATCAAATCCTTTATGTTTATCAAAAATTTCTCCAAACTTATAAGACGAGAACCATTCCTGAAGTGCCTTCCTCTCTGACTCATCTTCTCTGGCATTCTTAATTGCCACTTGGTGAGACCAATGATTCCCTTCTATCTTTTTTCCATCAAACTCCTTAACACCCGTCCACCCTTTTGGTGTCCGAAGAACAATCATCGGAAATATTGGCCTAGATCTATCACCTTCAGAAGCCTTCTTTTTGATATCTTTAATCTTTTGAAGCGAATCATTCAAAACATCGTACATTTTTTCATGTATTTTGTTTTCGTCATTTTCATCATGTTCTACAATAACAGGATCATACCCATACCCTTTATATAAATGAATCAATTCTTCATCACTCATTCGACCGAAAAAAGTTGGGCCAGAAATTTTATATCCATTTAAATGCAGAATTGGTAACACTGTTCCGTTTGTAACAGGATCTATTAATTTATTTAAATGCCAGGCTGCTGCAGAAGGTCCTGTTTCGTTTTCTCCGTCTCCAACCAAACAGACAGTAATTAAATCTGGATTATCCAAAATTGAGCCGTATGAGGTAGACAATGAGTACCCTAATTCACCCCCCTCAAGGATTATCCCTGGGGTCTCAGGAGACGAGTGGCTTGGAAAACCATATGGCCAAGAGAAGTTTTTTGAAATGTATTCAACTCCAGATTCATCGTGTTTTGCTTTAGGGTAAAATTCACCTAAAGTCTTTTCAATAAAAAGGTTTGCTTGAACTGCTGGGAATCCGTGGCCAGTACCGACAACATACAAAATATTTAAATCAAATTCTTTAATCAACCTATTGAGATGCGCATTTACAAATGATATACCTGGACATGTTCCCCAGTGTCCGAGCAATCTGGGCTTTATATCCTCAACCCTAATTTCTCTTTCAAGCAAATAATTTCCTTGTAGGTAAATTTGAGTTGCTGTTAAAAAGTTTACTGCTCTTAGATATTTCTTTATTTTTTCAATTTGTTCTTGTTTCATTGAACTAATTATAACCTAAAATAAAAATGCGGCGACCGAAGGTCGCCGCATTTATTTAATAAAATGGAGAGGTAGCACTAGAACATTGTCAATTTAAAAGTTGATGGTGCCTTTACATAACTAATTACCTTTTGTAGCACTCTTAATTTTTTACTTTGCTTCCTTATTCTATTTTTTCTAGTTTGTAGGTCAGTGAACATAAATACTGGTGGTTATTTCTAATACTTCTATTTTATAAAATATGTAAACTGTGTCAAGTTTTACAGAGTTACATATCTGTGGAAAACTTTTTGACAAAACATAATAAAGATATAAAATATAAGTATTAAAGGTAACAAGGGTAACATGCATAAGATACAGGAAAAACTTCTAAAATTGATAGAGCAAAAAAATATAAGCGGGATGACTCTTCGTGAAATTGGAAAAGAGATAGGTGAAACTATGCCTCAAAAAATAAAGCACCACCTTGCACAACTAGAAAAGAAGGGTTTCTTATCACTTGATCCAAAAAACAAAGGGATTAGTAAACAAAAAACATCCCGTACTTCTACCCTATTATCTATCCCAATAGTTGGTACAGCCAATTGTGGACCTGCTACAATTTTTGCAAACGAGAACATAGAAGGATATTTAAAAATATCAAAAAATATCTTAGCTAAATGTAAGAACGTTTTTGCTATTAAGGCTCAAGGATTATCCATGAATAAAGCATCTGTTAATGGTCTAACGATCGAGGATGGAGACTTTTTAATAATTGACTCAGAATATAAATCACCAAAAAGTGGAGATGTTGTTCTATCCATTATTGATGACATGGCCAATATAAAAAAATACATTTGGGATGATTCCAATAATCAAGTCGTTCTTGTGTCAGAGTCAACTAGAGACATACCTCCAATTTATATCCATGAAGATGACTCTTTTATGATAAACGGCAGAGTAATTCAGGTGATCAAAAAGCCAAAATTTTAGTATACTTAAAATCTTACTAAATTAAGTAGACAATAAGATGAAAATAATTAATGAATTTAAGGATTTTGCAGTAAAAGGAAACGCTGTCGACCTAGCAGTCGGAGTAGTTATTGGAGCAGCATTTGGTAAAATAGTGACATCACTAGTTTCAGATATCATTAATCCTTTACTTGGATTACTAACAGGTGGAATAGACTTTTCAAATAAATTGATAGTCCTAAAAGCATCAACAGAAACAGCCTCTGCTGTAACACTTAATTGGGGGAATTTTATTAGTGCGACTATTAATTTTCTAATTATAGCATTCTCAATTTTCATTGTTATAAAGCAAATGAATACTCTTAAGAAAAAGGAAGTTAAAAAAGAAAAACCAAAAGGGCCAAGTGAAATAGATTTACTGACTGAAATAAGAGATTCACTTAAAAAATAGCTTTCTTAATTCTTCAACAAATACCAGTATAAGACCAGCAACCAGAACGTAAGACCAATCACTAAAACTGATTGGTCTTATTTCTAATATGTTCTGAAGAAATGGATTATACATTGCAAACAAGAACATAAATACTGAAACAAAAATTCCACTTAATAAATACTTATTGTTGAATATTGAAACCTTAAAAATAGATTTGTCACCAGACTTAATATTAAACACATTGTATATTTGTAAAATAGTTAATGTTGCCAAGACCATTGTATGAGCATAAACAATATCACCATTTACATTATTTAAAAAGAAATAAAGTGACACTGTGGTCATAGTAGCAGCAAGTATAAATATTTTTACAAGTGATCTCCTATCTAACAAATATTTTGATGGCTTCCATCTCTTAATAGTGGAGAGTTTTTTGTCCAAGGGTTCAAATGCAAATCCAGCAACAAGAAAAGAATCAGTGACAAGATTTAACCAAAGAATCTGGACAGCAGTAAGTGCCACAGGGAGCCCTAATATTACAGAGAACATAATTACAAAAAGTTCCGCAATATTAGTAGATAGTAAATATTCTGCAGTCTTCTTAATATTTGTATAAATATTCCTACCTTCAAGAACACCGGAAACCAAAGAGCCCATATTGTTATCCAACAGTATAATGTCAGATGCTTCTTTTGCCACATCACTAGCACCAAAACCCATTGATACACCTAAATCAGCCTTAACGAGCGAAAGGACATCATTTACACCATCTCCAGTCATCGCGATTGTGTTTCCATTTTTCTTATACAAAGAAATAATTTTTAATTTCTGCTCTGGAGTAACACGCGCAAAAACAGAAGCTTTTTTTATACTATGAAGTAATTCTACTTCATTCATCTGACTCATCTCCTTCCCTGTTATTGCAATGTCTCCATCCTTAAAAATTCCAACCTTCTTTGCTATACCAATTGCAGTATCTTTGTGATCACCAGTAATCATAACAGCCTTAATACCAGCATTCTCTATATCTTTAATTGAAGCTTTTGCGGTACTCCTTATGGTGTCACTAATTCCTACAAAACCAACAAAAACAAGTCCTAACAAATTATTTGGATCAACCTCACCTTTAGGATTCTTTTGGTAGGCCATACACAACATCCTGTAACCCTCTTTTGTGAATTCTCCAATTTCACACATTATTTTCTCTAGCTCCTTTTCACTCAAAACAACTTCCTTACCATTAACCAAAACATGAGTAGAAGAGCCAATTACCACCTCAGGAGCACCCGACACATATAAAAATCTATCCTCTCCAACTCTATTTATTGTCGAATGATGTTTGTAATGCATATCAAAAGTAATCTCTCTTTCAATAGGATACTGTTTCAAAAATTCTTCTTTTATAATGCCAAACTTCTCTCCAAAAACAAGAAGTGAGACCTCTGTTGGATCTCCATATGTTGATTCCCAAATATCAGCCTCCTTATTGTGTGAGAAATCCCCGATAGCAGTAGTAACAGAAATCTTAGTCAGTGTCTGTAAATCTGTCTCATTGTAAATATCTACAACCTCATCATTAAAAAACAATTTTCCTTTTGGTTCATATCCATCCCCAGAAATATAGAAAGTTTTTCCTCCAACAAATACCTTCTCAACCTTCATTTGGTTTTTTGTAATTGTTCCTGTTTTATCAAGAGCTACTATATTTGTCTGACCAAGAGCATCAACAGCCTGAAGTTTCTTTACAAGAACGTTTTTTTTACTCATTCTATAAAACCCTGCTGCCAATACGAGAGTGAGTACTACAGGCAAGCTCTCAGGAATTGCAGAAACAAACAAAGCAACAACAATTAGAAAAATTTCCCTGAAATCCATATTATTACCAAGTCCAAAAATTAACGTAACTAATGAAAAGAAAATAACAAATGCCAGAATAATTTTTGATAAGTTTCTGATTGTCTTTTTGATGGGCAAATCTGTCTCTAGCTCACCTATCTGTTTTGCAACTTTTCCAATCTGCGTATTTGAACCAACACTAACAATAATAACCTTCGCTAGACCTGAAACTACATGAGTTCCTCTAAAGACCATATTTTTTTGATCCGAAATTTGTAAAGTTCTATCTTCAAGATCAACCATTTCTTTTAAGACTGTGGCAGACTCTCCTGTCAAAGAGGATTCATTTACTCTCAATGTATTACACTCAAAAATCCTGGCATCTGCCGGAACTTTGTCCCCGTCCTTCAAAAGGACCACATCGCCCACCACCAAATTAGAATCCTCTATCTTTACCCTCTCTCCGTCCCTTAATACTAAAGCTTCTGACTTAACAGATTTTTGTAATACCTCAAATACTTTTCTTGCCTTATCTTCTTGCAAAAATCCTATTATAGAATTTATTAATACAACAGAAATAATAGCCCAAAAATCAATATAATCCCCAAGAAGAAAAACTATTGTGGCTGCTCCCATTAAAATATAATTAAAAAGATTATTAAACTGAGAAAGGAAGAGAGTTAGGTATGTGGCCTTTTTATTCTGTTTTATTATATTTTCTCCGTACTTATTTCTGTTTGAATCTATCATCCCAGAAGAAATACCTTCTGGACCTGAATTAAATTCACTGAAAATTTCCTGTACTTTTTTGAAGGCATATTCATTCATTTAGACTTATTCTAACATTTAAAATAAAAAACCCCGCCCTTGGGTGGGGGTATCTACAAACCTTCCACACAACATACCAAAAAATATACTTAAAATCCTTAAAAAATTTCATAAGAAATTTATATGAAATTTATTTTATTTATAAATTCTCTACCAATATTAATAAAATCTTCGTCAACATTTCCATTTAAATAAAACTGATCACCTTCCAAAGGATTACAGAGGTTCAAACTTATCTCATTATCCCCATCAAAACACACAGTTTCTCCATCTTTTACTTCTGAGGATACCCAAACAAAACCGGCGCTACTCCATTTTTTTGGAAACTCTTTAGGAATAGCCATTATTGCCCAAGTTTCTCCAGCTCTTGTCTTGTATTCCCTAATATCAAAAGTAATCCCATTTATATTAGTGAGTTCTGTCTGCTCGAAATATTCAAGCCTATCTGGTCCCTGCAATATCACGCCCTCAGGATAGACAGAAAAATGACTCTGATTAACGAAATGATCAAAAGGTAATTTATTATCCTTGTTCCTTAAATAAAAATTATATATTTTTCCTATCTCACTCTCATCCTCAAAAAAATCAAAATGCTCTGGATATTCCAATTCTAATGAAAAGGACTTATCTTGTATTTCAATCCAATTAATTTCATCAACAGTATTTGGTATTTTTTTTGATTCTAAACCAAGATCTCCTTTTTGATTCAAAAAGTAAAAACCCACCATAACTAAAATTACAGAGATAACTATAAGCCCTAACATAAATTGGTTTTCTTTTTTTGTGAAAATATCTTTAATCATTTTTTTCCATTAGTTCCTGGGGATCTTTTTCTACAATGTCTTTTTGTCTTTCATCCTCCTTTTCCTTCCTAATTTCTTCCTCTATTTTTTTTATAATATGAAATCCTGTTTTATAGAAACCTAGCATTGAAAATACAATCATTGAACCCATAATTATTCCAACAAGATTAAACAGGAATATTAATAGAAAATATCTCATCAAATCAAACTGGAGGGTCGCAATCCAAATACCAACCATGGATAACGGCGGAACTAAAGCAACAGCAATTGAAATTCCAGGTAATATATTTGTTATACCCTTTCTAACCCAAGCAAATGTCGCTGCAGTACCAGCAGCAAATGCGACAAGAAAATATAGAAAAGCAGACCGCAAGGAATTATCAAATAATGAACTTCTATAAAAGTCTCCATTCTCTGGTACAGAAAAAAGTACTCCTGCGACAAAAGAAATTACAATAATTACCAAGGAAGATTTCAGAATTAATTTACCTGTTCTTCTTAGAACCTCAGGTTTTGACGCAGCTATACCAAGTGCAACTAGAAGAATAGGATTCAACAGTGGAGTAACTAACATTCCTCCAATTAAAATAGATGAATTAGCTAACAATATACCTGCAGCAATAATTATTGAAGATAGTACAAGTAAAACATAGTATTCTCTACCCGATTTACTCTCTTCGATTAGTTCATCCACTGCTCTATATTTATCACTTATAGAAATTGTTTCTTTATTGCTAGTCATTTATCTATTTTATACTCTTATTTTTTAATTGGAAGCTAATCTTTTTTTAAAATCCTCTATAGTTGGAACATTTTCAGGATCTATATCTTGTTTCTTGGCTAGGGATAGTGCTGCCCAGTCAGCCAAAATAATAGCTGAAAAAACCTGTTCTTCTCTAGAAACCTTTTCTAGGTGTACATCTAGAAAAGGAACACCTTTCTCTTTATAAATCTCTTTAGTTATTTCCATTCTTCTTTTTACTCTACTATCATCATTTTCATCTACTAAGAAAATAACAACGAATGTATTATTAAATACATCCTGTCCAAAACCTTGCATCTCATTATGATTTAATTCAGGAAACACATTATAAAAAGAAGGAACCTTTGCTGTCTCGTTGAAAGTTATTTTCCAGTTGTATGCAATATGTAAATTTCTGTTTGAAGAGTAAATAATTGGAATTTTTCCATTCAATTGAATAGCTATCTCTTCTGCAACCTCTTTGAATGATTCGGGATTAATTTTTTCCTCCAAAAGATTAAGGGTTGCAATGGCTTCTTCATCCCCTAGAAATCTTAATATTGCCAGTGCAAGATATCCATCGGCCTGACGAGGCTGTATACCTGAATTAGGAATCTTTATGTATGGAACATTATTTAAATCAGCTTTTTCAAGCAGTTTTCCTCCAGTAGTGATGACACCTAAATGCAAATCTCTTTTATATGCTTCATCAAAAAAACTCAGAGTCTCTTCTGTGTTACCAGAATAAGAACATGCTATTAGTAAACCTCTAGCAAGAAAATCCTCTTCATAAGGTGGTAACCCGTAATCTTTATGAACATAAATATCTATTCCTGGTTTAATAGTTTTTATTAAATCAGCTGCTAAATGTGATCCTCCCATTCCACATAAAATAATGTGATCAAAATCTTTTAAATATTCTGCATTTTCAATTTCAGCCTCAAAACTGAATTGTTCATTAAATTTTATTATTGATTCTTCCATAATATTAAGATTATAACATTTATCTTCTCATATTCCTCTCGATTGCCCTGTATTTATTCTCAATAATGGTTAAATCCGATTTTAAGGCAACGTTTTCTCTTTTCAGTGCAGCCTCCTTCTGAGATAGACTTTCAAAATTCCTTCTTATATTTTCTGTCTCCTTTTTTTCTCTTTGAAAGAGCTGTATCAGTCTACTAATTACAGTATTTTTATTTCTTTCAGACCTTTCCTTATTTCTTTCCAGTTCATCATCTTTTCGCTCTAGTTCTTCTAGATCTCTTTCTTTTTGAGCAATCTCCTTTTTTAATTCTTCAATAGAGTTATTAACCTCAGAGAGGTTAAAATCTATTTTTGAAGTATCCTCCTTTAATTCCTTTTGTTCTTTTTTTAAATTAGACTCTGCATTTACGTCTTCTTGCTCTTCTCTTCTTAATATACTTTCAGATCTTCTTATTTCACTCTCAAGTCTTATAAGTATATATTTAACTTCCTCTAGTCTCCTTTTTTTAGATTCAACCTGTCTTACCATTGTTGCTAAATCCATTTGTCTTCTTTGTAAGGCGAGTCTCTCCTGTTCCCGCTTCTTTTGATCCTCGTTTGGTTCCAAACGATTAATCGCCCCTTGATGTAGACCACTTTTTCTTATTTCCTCTGCCGATGGTAATTCTCTGGACATATCTAAATTATATATTGATCTTGCTTATAAACACCAACGCCTACATACTCAGCCTCTCCACGTATTATTTTTTCATAAGGCTCACAACCCTTACATCCACCCAGAGGACAAGTGAACTCCTTTTTTTCTCTGGCATTCTTAATTTTTAGAGCTACATCTAGTATTTTATTATGAGATTCTTCAATGTCAGGTAATTCCTTTTCAGTTAGATTATCGTCAACATCTAGATACCAATAAAAAGCACCTGTTGTTTTTCTACTTTGACAATTTTTCATCAGTAAAACATATATTGGCAACTGAAGAGAATTATCATCTTCCTTATTTTTACCTGTCTTGAAATCTATAATGTGCACACTATCATCTTCTGGTATATATCTAATCCAATCTATCTTTCCGCACAAGAGAATCTCATCCTTTTCACTTAACCAATAATGAGGAAGATCTTCCTTAATTTTAATAGTTTTATCAAGAAAAATTTCAGGATTCCTGATTGCAGTTTCTATCATTTTAATTCCTCTATCAAAAAATTTCTTCTCAGTTTCCTCATCTTTAAAGCCCCCCTTTTTTCCTGAAACACTTTTCCACCTCTCCTTAAACATTTCAATTAAATCTCTATTCATTCTCTCTTCAGTTTTAAATTCAGTAAGACCTTCCAAAATATCATGTACCGCAATCCCAAGAGACATATAAGG
>CAZPRI010000002.1:49205-49856 GCA_964589635.1 uncultured Candidatus Saccharibacteria bacterium
TTATTTTTCTTCCTGTATTTGGATCTTTATAAACATTATGTAAATAATAAAGTCTTGGACATTGCAAAAAATCACCTATTGAGGAATGAGAAACCCATGTCGCCTTAAATTTATCTGCCATTATGATGCATTTTAACATAATAAAAAACCACACAATAAATTGTGTGGTTTTAATCTTTACCAACCCTCTGTAGTGATTGGGTGATGTGTGCTACCTGGGCATGGGTACTCACACTGACATGCAGGAAAACCAATACTTGGTATAAAGTCAGAAAAAACATATCTTCCTCCAGATGGGCACCTTTGTCCGATATCCATTCCAATCCTAGACCAATCAATTTTATCTCCAGGATTGAGATTCTTTTTATCCTGAAAAGATCGTACATTAACCTGAACCTTCTTTTGGAAGGAGATACATTGATCTTTTTTTATTGATTCAGTATCGAATCCTAAAACCAAAAACACTAACATAGTCATGAGCCCAACAAAAGATGCTAGGAGTACGAATTCAACAAAAGTAAAACCTCCAGAATATTTTTTTTCGTTTTTCTTCATTTTTTCGTGGTGCTGTTCTTTTTTAATTTACATAAAATATGCATTATTGTCAAATAATTACTTTTCCGTATTAAAGTGCTACTATAAAAATATTAA
>CAZPRI010000003.1:0-49337 GCA_964589635.1 uncultured Candidatus Saccharibacteria bacterium
GTATTTATTATATCAGTGTTTTGAGTTCTTCCCCCCCCCCGTTTATGGAGAGGTTATGTGGAAAAGTATTTATGTAGTTCTGATACAAGCACATAGTCACCCTCTCCATAAACGGAGGGGTGTTGCGGAGGATTATGTTAATAAAAATCCCTCTCTCGTCATTCCTGCGCAGGCAGGGATCCAGGCCTTAAAAATACTATTTACGATAGTTTAAAACATGCCTGCACTTTGTAGCTTTAGCGAAAAAGTGGGTCCCCGGCTCAACCTGCCTGCCGGTAGGCAGGGGCCGAGGATGACGCAGGAGTTGTTACGATGAAGGTTTGGTGGGATGAAGATAGTTTTCTAGAGTTCGATGTTGGTTTTGTGTAAAGATTATTATAGAGAAAACTAAATCTCTTCATTAACTTCAGGTGAAATAGTTTTTGCTTTCCAGAATTTGGTCTTCAATGTTTTTATTACAGTATTAACTTCATTGTTATCAATCACAATAAAGAAAATAAATGCAACAAATAGACCGATTAAACCAGAGATGAAACCATGAAAGAAAACGCCAAAGAATGTATTAAGATCAAAAAATCTATCGAAAAAATTCAAGGAAACAAAGGCAACAATAAATGCGATTAGAGAGCCTGTAATACTTTGCCATGTTGTTCTAATTAAGTCCTTATCGATAATCTTACTAATACCTCTGAATAATCCAGCAAGAAGAACCATATAGATTATCTGACCCAATGTATACGCCATCGATAATGAAAGAACAGTAACATCTGAGAGATTACCTAATCTTAAAAATTCTTTTACGTAAACAGAAACAGGTGTCTCCATTACAGCTAGGAAAACAAATGAGAAAGATATTACAGAAAAAAACATTGTTATCGTTATAATAAAAGGCTTTAGTGTTTTGCCCATTGCATAATATGCTCGTAAGAAAAGAAGTGAAATACTTTGTGCAAAAATAGACAAAGTAAAAATTGCCAAAGATGCAGCGACCATTCTTGTTGATTCCCAATCAAAATTACCTGAACCTAGGATAACTCTAACTATCTGAGCTCGTAAAACAACAAACATTGCCATAACAGGAAAAGACCAGAAAATTATATGTCGAAGAGCCTTCTGCATATTGGAATAAAATTTATTCATTTCTCCGGAATGGAAATATTTTGAGAGTGTTGGGAAAGCAGCCAAAGAATATGAAACTCCAATAATAGCAAGGGGTACCGACTGTAGATTATAAGAAAGATTGAAGATAGAAAGTGATCCAAAAGCCATTGATGACGCAAGGAATGTCATAAAGATTAGAATACCTTGATTTGCGAGCATTGAGGCCGTTCTCGGCAATGAATTAGAAATTACATACCATTTTTTTTTGAATTGAACTTTAAATGTAAGTTTTGGATAAATATCTTCTTCAAAGATAAAAGGAAGTTGAATTAACAAGTGGAAAAATGAACCGAGAACTACTCCGTACGCAAGACCTACTATTCCATATTTTGGATAAAAGAATAATATCCCCAAAACAATTCCGATATTATAAAGAATTGGAGAAAAAGCATAAATTGTAAATTTTCTATACACCTGCACCAAACTCCCCATAAAACTTGAAACTGAAAGAATAATCGGCTGGATTAGTAAAATTCTTGTAATGACAATCAGTTCATTTCCTAAGCTTGAATCAAATAGATCCGGAACCATCAGACTTAGAAATTTTGGTGTCAGGAAGAAAGCAGAAACCAAAACAATGAAAGATACCAAACTTAGGACAGTGAATACAGAGTCTATAAGTTTTTTCAATTCTTCTCTTGATTCAAGGTACTTTATAAATTGTGGCACAAGAACTGATACAGAAACCAATGTTGAAACTACAACAAACATCAAGTCTGGTAACTTAAATGCGGCATAATAAATATCCAACTCTAACCCTGTTCCAAAATGCCCAGCAAGTAATCTATCTCTAAAAAGTGCGACCAATTGAGATATGATTGAGAAAAAAGCTAAGAGATACGCAGCCTCGTGAAGTCCTTTTATTTCTCGACTAAATAGATCTCTTAACTTTTTTACCATTTTATTATTCTTCCTCTACTGTTTCTTCAAGTGGTAATTCTTCTATTTCCTCTATTTCTTCTTTAGTAGTAATCCCTCCTGTTTTTAGTTGTTCTAGTATTCTATCTACTTCTTCATTTTCTGGATTCAATAATTTCAAATCCTCAAACTGTAGAATAGCCTCTTCCGATCTTCCTACTTGATCGTAACTCAATCCTAAGAAATATTTTGCATTAGAAAATAGAGGTCTTAGTATTACAGATCTTTCAAAAGCATTTACAGCTAGTTGATATTCACCCTGTTCGTACTGAAGAAGTCCTAGCTGGAAATACAGGTTTGGATCATTAGGTTGAATATTAATTGATGACTGAACACTTACTATTGCATCATCTATATTGCCCTCTGATACTTGAATTCTAGACAGTAAATATACAGCTTCTACAAACATTGGATTTATTTCTAGAGCCTCTGAAATAAATTCTTTTGCTTCGGAATTTTTTTCTGCGTAAAATGCTGCACTAGCCATACCTACAATTAGACCAGGATTTTTAGGATTTACTTCTCTTGCAGCCTCATATGCTTTTATACTTTGTTCATAAGAACCTTCGACACCTAATTGAATCAATTGTTCATAGATGTTTGCTAATGAAACATAGTTAATATAATTGTTTCTATCAATATTGATTGCTGCTGAAGATGCTGCGATTGAGCCTGAGAGTAGCTCTCTAAAAGCATCAACATTGCCAAGTTCTTCAATATTTCCCTGCTGAAGGAGTCTCCCTATTTCAATTTGATAATACTCACTCAAACCTCTCAAACTTATTTCATTAGTGAATACATTTACTGAATTCAAAAGGTTAACTCTTGCACCATCATAGTCCCCCTCTAAAATACTTGCATTTGCTTTCTCAAACAATATTACTGATGAGAATTGTCTCGCAGACATATAACCAATATAAATAGATCCAATCATCAAGACGATTACTGAAAATATATACAAGAAACCAATTTTTGGTTTTTCATCTATTTTTACCACTACACAATTGTAAAGTTTATTCCTTGTAAGTGATCCGATAAACAATCCTAAAATAGCGAATGAGACCACTAGAACAGAAATAGATGGGATATGCATAGACAGAACAAGAACGACAAATAAAATAGAGAATGAATGAATAAGATTTAATTTACTATTGATAAAGTCATCTGTTTCTTTAAATAAGAGTTTTATAATACTCCAGATAACCATGATGATAAAGAATAACCAAGCAATCGAACCAAATATACCAACCTTTGCTGGAATACTTAGTAAATAAGAATATCCAAAGACAAAATCTGTTCCCCAATAACTAGTCTTATTAATATCATCTGACTTGTATACTTGCCAAGCTCTATCAAATCTATTCTCACCCACGCCTAAAATAGGTTTTTCAGATAGTACATTTTTAGACACTTCTAGAGTACTTTCAATTCCCGGTTTTGTTTCTGTAAAAACTATATTTAACCAAGAATCTGTAAATTGAGAAAAAATATTTCCTCCAAGGATCATAACAAATGATAATAGTATGACTGCAATGGTTGTATAAGGAAGGTTTTTATTTATAGAATCACTAGATATTTTTCTTGAATGAACTATTTTATAAACCAGGTACACAATTGAAAGAGCTCCCAGTATTAACCAGATGATGAATTCATTAATAACAAGTGCTGATATTCCAGAGACAACTAGTCCAAACCAAGCAAACATCTTTAGTCCATTCTTTGTCTTCTGTTTTTCAATAATAAGGTATGAAATAATTACAACCAAAACAGAAATCATACCGAAGTCAGACCATTTACCAAAAGTATTAACTGAATTTGACAGAAAGAATCCAAAGTTAGGTAAAGCGCCTAAAAATACATAGAGAATATTAATAAATAGAGATAATACAAGGGAAAAATATACTGTAATTGTAGCAACATAAGAACTCTTCTTTGAACTAAACATTGACCCAATCAAAAGAGATGTTACGAATAGCATCAATAGTCCTACAAAAGTAGAGGCAGAAAGCCTGTTACCAAATATAGAAATAAACGGATTCTCTGAAAAAATAGATGAGGAAAGTGACGATACTAAAACTAGAAGTATAGATAGAGATAGTAGATTCTTAGGAAATTTGAATTCATCCTTTTTAAGTCTAGAAATAGACCAGAGTATAAGTGCAATCAGAACAGCACCAAAAAATAATCCTATTTTCATGTTGTAAATAGAATACAAGTTATTTGGATAAAACAGGAATGGAGTCAAAAAGACTGACACCAATAAAACGAACTTCGATATAGATAGAACATCTATCTTATTTTTTTTAATTTTCAAATTCATACAATAAAATTACCCTTTTAATATCTTAAATTATACCCTACTTTTCTGGTTTAATAAAAAAGAAAAAACCAGTTTATATATAAACTGGTTTTTTCTTTTTATCATACCTATAAGCCGAATTCTGTAACTCGTTAGACGAGCCGGTAATCATTTATCTGGACCACACATTACTCTGTGGTTCTAGCGGCACTCCCCTCGATTACTCTCGGGACTCGGCCTTGCACGAAGGTAAGGATTTTGCCGTTTCATTCTTATGTTTCCATAAGATTATTCCCTAGGGAATCCTAGATCTTTCGATTTCGGCGTCACTGCTCGCACCTCTACAATTACTTGCGACGGGTGTTACCCGCTACCATTCTCTCCTGCTCTACAAAAGTTTCACAGGACCCGTGTTCGGACTTTCCTCCCCTAAATTAGAGGTAATTACCCAGTACGATTATTTTATTATATAATATATTTAATATAAATCAATAGTATCTCCAAGCTTAATATTTGATCTTCCTACAAAACCTGCGGGAACCTCCAGAACGAAAGATGCATCTTTTTCGGGCTCGAAGACTGTTGGATATGTATCAGGAGAAACACTTTCTTCAATATGAACGATTGAACCAAATCTATCAAACCAGATTATATCAATCGAAAAGTTCATATCTTTCATCCAAATTCCATGAGTATCAGCATCTTCAAATATAAAAAACATACCTGTTCCATCATTTAATTCCTTAGTGTCAGATAACCCTTTTAACCTTTTCTGCACAGTATCTGCAACCTTTACTTTTATTACAGATGGTCCAAATACAAGAATCCTACTCTGGTAACCAGATAAGATTTCCTGAAAAGCAGATTTTGTAAAACCATACATTGTTGGGGTGTAGACTAAAAATAAAAAATAAACAGCAATAATTAATATTCCCCTTAAAGATAATAGGACCCAATGTTTAATTTTTTCGTAACACATAAATAGAAGAGATGATTATCACTATAAAAACTATCAATGATACGAAGGGAATAGTAACAAAACCAAATTTCACAAACTCAGGAACACTACAATCGGATCCCGCAGTAGGAGAACAAAGAACCGCAGACTCACCTACAAACGAAGTCATTTGTAATAAGTAATGATATAAAGCAATCAAGCCTCCGATAATAGCAAAGACTATTGAATAAATTGCACCTCCTCTTAGATCTTTTCTATACAAGGAAATACCAGATGTAAAAGCTATTGGGTACATGAAAATTCTTTGGTACCAACAAAGGTCGCATGGGGGGAAGGTGAAAGCAAGAGATAAAATCATACTACCAACCAAGGAAAGGGACGCCAATATAAAAATAAACTGTGTACCATACTTATTTAAGAATTTTATATAAAAATTAGCATTTTTTGTGCTAACAGCCAAAATATACGATAGAATCAAAACACTCATTAATAGTGCTCCAAGAGATAGTATTGTTATAAATAAATATTGCATATAATTTACATTAAGGCGTTGTTAAAAGTAACCCAAACAGTCTAACACGTATTAATTTTAACCAATCATTTGTCTCCTTATTTTGGCCAAAGTAAAATCTAACCCCCCTATTTAAAATGGATTGGTTTTTACTCTTCTCAATAATAGTTACTTCAGTATCATTCTCTTTTTCATCAAAAATAAAAACCCAGGAACCTGTAACACCATAACTACTTTCAGTCATTTCAATTACGACTTCTTTGTTTTCTACTATCTTTATGTGTCTAAACTTTCGGTAATTTTTAGTGTTTAGATTTTCTATCCATGAATATAAATTTCTATATTTTCCTAGTATTTCGACTGAATCGACCTCGCTCTTACCATCAGGTATTTTCTCAACATCGGTTAAAACCAAGATAATATCTCTAGGAGAAAAATCAACTGAAAAAGTTGTCTCATTATTATACTCTTCTGGAATAAGGTACCCCGTTACAAATAGAACTAAATAGATAAATCCTATAGTTGCGAAAATTAAAGAAAATATTCTTAACATTGGTTTAATTATAGCAAAATATATCCATTATAGTTATAACCTATAATATGATTGTCACACACAAACTCCACAGTCATACTCCGCAAACCCCCACCGTCATCATCGGGCCCTGTCTACCGGCAGGCAGGTTTAACCCGGGGATCCATGTTTAAAAACATACAGAGCCTATTCCTGTGTTATTATTGAAACAACAACATGGAAAAATTTAGATCAGAAAAAAACCCTGTCTCAGATGAGATTGGATTAATGAATCATGAAATTACTCCCAAAGATAGGTTGCAAAACCAAATTAGATTAGCAACAGATGTTTTTTCAATATTAAAATCAGACTCGAAAATAGATTTTGAATCTACAGAAGGCAGAAACGAGATTATGAATCTTTGGGGTAAAGAAAATTTTTCTAAAATTTACAGAGAACTTGAAGAAGACGCCGCGTTTAAATTTCATAAAAGACTCAGTGGGGATATTTACAAAATTACCGCAGAGGACATTATAAAGTATAAAGATTCTGGAGAACTACCTGAATAATTATAAAAAGCGGCGACCGAAGGTCGCTGCTTTCTTAATCCCAATTAGTATCTTCTCCAGTCAATGCCTGTATTCTTTCTTCTACAGGTGGATGAGTTAAGAAAATCTTATTAAAGAAACTTCTTTTTTTATTTTTATGTAATTCTTGTAATTTAATACCACTATTAAATGGATCAGAAATAAAGAGATGAGCAGTAGCATGACTAGCTTTTTTCATAGCTACAGGATATTCACTAATCTTTTTTAATGCAGAAGCCAAACCCTGAGGATACCTAGTCATTAATGCACCAGTTGAATCAGCAAGAAATTCTCTTTTCCTTGAAATAGCTAATTGCATGAAACCTGCAATGATTGGAATAATTATTGCCCCAATCAGGCCAATAATCATGATCAGACCATTACCCTTATTATCTCTATCACCCAGGAAAAAAGTACTCCTAATGAAGAAATCTGTCACTAATGCAATAAGTCCGACCAAAACAACAACAACTGATTGAAGCAATATATCCCTATTTTTTATGTGTGAAAGTTCATGTGCGATAACACCCTCAAGCTCACTCTTATTAAGAAGCGCCAAAAGGCCACTAGTGAATGCAACGGCACTATGTTCATAATCACGTCCAGTAGCAAAAGCGTTAGGAGCAGATTCATCTATCACATATATTTTTGGCATTGGTAGACCTGCAGTAATACATAAATTCTCGACCAAAGTATATAGGCCATAATATTCCTCTTTATCCACTTTCTTTGCTCCAGTTAATTTTAGAACAATCTTGTCACTAAACCAGAAAGAGAAAACATTCATCAGTAATGCAAAAAGAAAGAACACGTAAATTATTGTTAGAGAATCATAATAGAGGCTAAAAAACCACCCAATTAAAACAATAATTAATGCAAAACCTGACATCAGTAGCCAAGTTTTTGAAACATTACTTTCTCCTACTTTGTATAAATTTGAAGACATTTATATACTTTTCTTAGAATTTTACTTTTACGGGTTCTCTTGCTGCGGCTTCTTCAAACTCAAAGAAGTCCTTTTTTGTAAACTTAAATATATTGGCAATAATATTACTTGTGAACGATTCAACTGCAATATTTAGATCTCGCACATTTGTATTGTAAAACCTTCTTGAAGCTTGAATTTTATTTTCGGTATCAGTTAATTCTCTTTGAAGTTCTAAAAAGTTTTCATTAGCCTTTAGATCAGGATAACTTTCTGAGACAGCAAACAGAGACTTCAAAGCTCCTGAAAGCATGTTCTCAGCGTCAGCCTGTTCTTCTACACTTTGAGCTCCCATTGCGGCAGTTCTTGCCTCTGTAACTTTTTGGAATGTGGCACTTTCGTGTGCAGCATAACCCTTAACAGTTTCAATAAGATTTGGAATAAGGTCATACCTTCTTTTTAATTGAACATCAATGTCTGACCACGCTTCTTTAGCTCTTGTACTTAGCTTTACGAATTTATTGTAGAATCCAGCAACCATCAAGGCCACAAGAACTACAATAATTAATATAATTGTTGTAATACCCATAAAAAATTAATTAATTTTAACAATAATAGTATACCATTTTAATTTAAAAAGCGGTCACGTTTTACGTGACCGCTTTTTTAACTGCATTAACCCTAATGATTAATTAACTTTTTTAAGATTTTGATAAACTTCAACTGAGTCAACAGTATCAAACAGAGATACTGTTTCAACTATTTGAGTAATAGCTAAATCTTTCTTACAAGTAGAATTTTCTTCCTCTGCAAAATCACCTTTCAAATAAACTTTTGCAACACCCTCCTCAAGGACAGCGTTTTCAAAAAGAAGATTAGTGTGATATGTAGGAATAATATTTCCTGGCATAAAATCAGTTGCAACTTTATCTTCAAAAATAGATTTTAATGTCTCATTAATAACACCAGGAACCTCAGGGACTCGTGTTGATACAAAAGCAAACTTTCCACAAGAAACCTCTCCAGCACCTTCCACAGAATATTCGACATTATCGAAGACAACAGCAACCTGAACTTCTCTTGTGTTATTTACGAATAATGTTGCTGACTCTACTGAGTTTTCATATTGACCATTAAAAACATCCTCAACTGACAAAACTGCGTCATTTGCATTATTGAATACTCTTTCAAGTTCTTCTTCATCAAACGATATTTCATAATTTTCCTCTTCTTCTGAAGGATTATTATTAAATGGCCATATGTCTTTACCACTCTTTACTAATAAGAAACCAACAATTACTAATAAAATTAATGCGACCACAATCTCAACAATTATCCAACCTGTCTTACTGACATTACCACAAGTTTCCCTGCAAAAATTCTTTATCTTTTCCATATGCCCCTATATTGCACTCGAGTAAAAGAAAAAT
Organism: uncultured Candidatus Saccharibacteria bacterium; assembly: GCA_964589635.1. Taxonomy (GTDB): domain Bacteria; phylum Patescibacteriota; class Minisyncoccia; order Phycocordibacterales; family JAACPR01; genus CAZUCU01. Next base: position 9,302 of record CAZPRI010000003.1, read on the forward strand.
CAAGTTTTACACCAAACCTGTTTCTAGGTTTGACAATATATAATTTTAATGTATAAAGAAAAAAGAATGCGTACAATTAACAGAAAACACGATCCTTGGTTTTCTAGTCATTCAAGAGAATCATTATCAGAGCGATTCTATGGTTCTGAAGAGTGTATATTGAATTACCTAAAGCAGGACAGATTTATCCCCTACTATGTCAGACCTAATTCCGTGAGGACATGTAAACTCATCTTTATCAAAGAGCTCAATGTTTTTATCACGGTTGTTCAGGATGAGTCCAATGGCGGAATAATTACAATCTTGGACAAGATTAAATTATCACCAATTAATTCCAAATCCGCTCATAAAATCATCTTGGGAATGCTCAAAGGCAATAGGCTGACTTCAGAAGCACCTGATGAAACACTGGTCAAAAAAATCCTTGCTGGAAAGGATGCCTACCCGGAATTTCGAAACATCGGTATCTCTTTAATCATAAGAGAAAAATTGATGACCGAAAAGGGTGTCATTATAAAAACTCGCAAAAGAGAAGGTGGTATCTCTACGAACGATCTTTTGAACTTATCAAAGGAATCTTCTCTTGAGAATTACTTTAGTGACATGATTCGTTTTCGTTTCAGTCGACACATCAACCCTAATGTATTTTTCGTTTGTCTTTTTTTAAAACCAGACAAGAATTCTTACCCCATTCCGGTATTCTGGGGAAATATCTAAACAAAAGTCGTGACTAATCACATTGTCGCGACTTTTTTATATCTATCTTCTTGCCTTCGGCAGGATCCGAGTGATTGCCGTGGGCGATAAGGTGAGATAAAACTTGGGTCCCCGGGTCAAGCCCGAGGATGACGGTGGTTTTTGGAGGATGACGATGGACTTATCTATCTATTCCCTATTTCAAAGCTTTGTGCTATATTTTTAATCCTATGAATACAATTCTTGCAATCATACAGATAGTATTATCTGTGACATTAGTTGGAGCGATATTACTTCAGAACTCAGAATCTGGACTCGGAAGTGCTTTTGGTGGTGATGATGGTGGAACTACAAAGACAACACGAAGAGGGGCTGAGAAGTTCATTTTTAGAGGAACTATTGTTTTATCTATTATTTTTGTAACTGTTTCTTTTACTGTGTTTGCGATATCATAAACAGATAATCTTGTCTGTTTCGAACTTTATGAGTCTCGGAAAAAAAATAAAAAACATAATACATCAATTTTCATTGACAGAAAAAATTGTCTTTGGTTTTTTCTTTACGATATTACTATTTTCTACCCTATCTTCATTGATAAAAATAAACACAACTTATTTAGTTGAGGTGCCCCAAAGGGGTGGAGAAATAAAAGAAGGTCTCATTGGAGCACCTAGATTTATAAATCCTGTCATTTCTATCTCTGATACTGACAGAGATCTATCAACACTTATTTATTCTGGGCTATTGAAACTTAATTCAGATGGAGAACTTGTAAATGATTTAGCCCAGGAGTTTACAGTTTCAGAGGATGGTCTGACTTATTACATTAAAATAAGAGATGATGCTTTTTTTCATGACGGAAAACCTATTACAACTGACGATTTAATATTCACTATTCAAAAGACTCAAGATCCAGCAATAAAATCTCCAAAAAGACCAAATTGGGACGGAGTTATTATTGAAAAGATAAATGAAAAGGAAATTGAATTTATTCTAGGAGAAACATACTCACCCTTCGTACATAATCTAACACTTGGAGTCTTACCTAAACATATTTGGGAAAACATAACCACAGATGAATTTGCTTTTTCAAATTACAACATAGAACCAATTGGATCTGGGCCTTATACAGTAGAAGATGTTTCTAGGGATAAAAATGGTGTTGTAAAAAAATACAAACTTGATAGTTATAAAAAATACACACAAGGAGAACCTTTTGTAGAAAGAATTGAATTTAGTTTTTTCAAAAACGAAAATGAACTAATAGAAGCTTTGAATAAAAACATAATCGATTCAGCTCATAGTATTTCTCCTAACAAAATTTCCGAATTACACAAAAAAAACAAAGAACTAAATGTGTCTTCTTTCTCTAGAATCTTTGCACTGTACTTTAATCAAGCGGAGAATGATGTACTCAAGAATAAAACAATCAGAGAAGCCTTGAATCTTGCTACGCCGAAAGATGAAATCATTGAAAATATACTATCTGGATTCGGAAGTCCTATCGAAAGCCCTTTACCTCAAACACAAATACTTGATGAAGTTTTCAGTAAATATGATAAAGAAAAAGCAGTGGCGTTACTAGAAGATGATGGATGGGAAAAAAATGAAAATGGAGTATTCAGTAAGGAAACAGATGACGCAATTCTTACATTTGAATTTAGTATCTCAACTGCAAACGTAAAGGAACTTGTTGATGTCACAGAATTCATCGCGAATAATTATAGAGAAATAGGGGCCGATGTGACAGTTAAAGTTTTTGAACCAAATGATTTAACATTAAATGTTATACGCCCACGAGAATTCGAATCAATATTTTTTGGACAAATAATCAAGAGAGATAATGATCTCTATGCATTCTGGCACTCATCACAACGAAATGATCCAGGCCTAAATATTGCAGATTACACAAATATTGAAGCAGATAAGGCTCTTGAAAAAATACGGTCCTCTTTCAACACAGAAGATGTACAAAATAACTTGCAAATTTTTGAGAAAGAAGTTATAAATGATGTACCAGCAATCTTCTTATATTCTCCAGATTTTATTTACATTTCGCCTAGAAACCTAAAACTAGAAGTTCCTAAAAATATTGTGACTTCTTCTGACAGGTTCGCTGATGTAGAAAAATGGTTTATAGAAACTGATTCAGTTTGGAAGATATTTGCTAATTAAAAAATAAATAGTGAGTAATGAGCAATAAGCAGTATCGATTTTAGTGCTTATCTCTTATTACTTACAAATTAACTTAAAATATGGAAAGAAATATAAAGCCGCGAGTTTTTACAAAAAATAGAAACACAAATCCAAATAACAATAGAGGCCCTAAAAAGCCTGTTAATGGGATGAGAAGAAAAGGAATGAAATTAGACAGACGTCCAAGATCAAATCCTAGACCTCAAAGAAAGAAATTTGAGAAAGCAAATGAAATTCCTGCAATTGGAAACAATATTAGAATCATTCCTCTTGGAGGAGTAGAAGAAGTCGGAAAGAATATGACTGCTATTGAAATTGGTGATGACATTATCATTGTCGATGGTGGTTTTCAATTCAAGGATGAAACAACTCCCGGTATTGATTACATTATTCCCAACACAAAATATCTTGAAGAAAGAAAAGATAAAATTAGAGCAATGTTTATTACTCATGGTCACCTCGATCACATCGGAGGAATACCTTATTTCATAGAAAAGATTGGTAATCCTAAAATCTATTCAAGAGAATTTGGAGCAATCATGATCAAGAAAAGACATGAAGAATTTCCTCACCTACCACCTTTAGATATTGTCACTCTTGATGGAGACGAGACAACAATAATTGGTGAATCAATGAAGGTTGAATCATTTTCAATCTCACACACAATTCCTGATGCAATGGGACTGATTATTCATACACACTTTGGGAAAATAGTTTTTGTAGAGGATGTTCGAGTAGACAATATAAAAGGAATCCCGACAGATGAAGAAATTAACCAATACAAGAGATTTAAAGACGAAGATGTACTTCTATTAACTCTTGACTCTACTTCTGTGGAGAAACCAGGGTGGTCACTTTCAGAGAGTGTGGTTGTAGAAAACTTTGAAAAAATTATTAGGGATGTAGACAGTAGATTGATTATTGGTACCTTCGCTTCTCAAGTGGAAAGAATCCTAGCAATTATTGAAATATCAGATCGATACGGGAAAAAAGTAGTTATCGAGGGAAGAAGTATGGTTTCAAACGTTGAAATAATTAAATATCTGAAACTTATAAAAACAGATAACATTATTTCAATTAACGACATGGAGAATTATGCTCCTGACAAGATTGTAATGCTTGTGACTGGTTCTCAAGGTGAAGAATTTGCTGCTCTGATGAGAATGGCAAACAAGTCTCATAAACACATTCAACTAAGAAAAACGGACACCATTCTCTTATCTTCATCAATCATTCCATCTAACCATAATGCTGTTATTAGATTGAAAGATAAACTATATAGATCAGAAGCAAAAATCATTACATATCTTGATTCCGATGTTCATGCTTCTGGACACGGAAACAGAGAGGAGTTGAAATGGATTCATGAACAAATAAACTATAAGTTCTTCATTCCACTCCATGGAAACCACTTCATGCTTCGGCAACACGGTGAACTTTCTAAATCACTAGGAACTCCTGAAGATAATGTAATCATTCCAGACAACGGATCTATTATTGAAATTTCTGACAACGGAAATAAGATTGAGGTTCTTCCTGTTAAAGCTCCAAATGAAATTGTTACTGTTGATGGATTCTCAGTTTCAGATATCCAGGATGTTGTTCTCAGAGACAGATCGTTACTTTCTGAAGCAGGAATTTTTGTCATTGTTGCAAGCATCAACACAAGAACAGGTAAGCTTAAAAAATCTCCTGATATTATTTCAAGAGGATTTGTATACCTAAGAGAATCTCAAGATCTCTTACAAGAATCACGAAACCTTATCAAAAGAGTCATTGAAAGAAATATTGATGGCAAAGGACAAATTGATTTTGAAATGCTAAAGAAAAAAGTTACAGATGAGCTTATGAAATTCTTATTCCAAAGAACTGCTAAGCAACCTCTGGTCATTCCTGTTATATTAGGAGTGTAAATAAAAAGAAAAGGCGCGACCGAAGGTCGCGCCTTTTCTTTTTAATATATTTTAAAGTGATAAAATATAAGCAATGCATTCCCCAAAATCTCTAAACAAGCATCTTATATATCTTCTTGTATTTTTATTCACACTTCACTTAACACCAGCGATTTATATTCACTCTAGTTTTTTAGAGCAATTCATAAATAAGGATTATGTTGGTTATATATTTTCTATTGCATCAGTTTTTACACTCGTATCATTCTTAGTAACAAGGAAATTCCTAAAAAAATATGGAAACTACAAGACTACACTCTACTTGATGATAATAAGCTTTTTTACAAGTATTGCCCTGGCACTTGCAACAAACATATACATAGCAGTCCCATTTTATATTTTAAATTTTCTAGCGACATCTCTTATTTTTTTCAATTTGGACATATTTCTTGAATCAAGTACTAAGGATTCTGAAACCGGTGATGTGAGAGGTCATTACATGACATTCTTAAATCTTGCATTTCTGCTCGGTCCCTTTATAACTAGTTTTGTTCTTATAGATCATGACTTTTGGAAAGTTTTTACACTAGGGGCGATAATCCAAATTCCTCTTATCTACATTCTTATTAAGTATCTGAAAAATTTCAAAGATCCAATTTACCAAAAACCTAAACTCTGGAAAAACTTTCTTAAGCTTAGAAATAATTCCGATCTACTTTCTACTTTTTCTTGTGCATTCTTACTTAGATTTTTCTTTTCATGGATGATTGTGTACACTCCCATATATTTAATAAACGAAATAGGGTTCACTGTTTCTCAAACAACATTCATAATTGGATTAGCGCTCATTCCTTTTGTATTACTTGAAATAGGCCTAGGAAAAATTTCCGATAAATACATCGGAGAAAAAGAGATCATGACAGCCGGTTTTCTTATAATGGGAATATCAACAATACTCATTACCTTTATTGATTCAGCGAATATTGTTATCTGGGCAACGATATTATTCATAACAAGAATAGGTGCCACAATGGTCGAAATAATGAGTGAAATTCACCTATTCAAAAGGGTTGATGCTAAAAACATAAACATAATAGGAATTTTTAGATCTGTACGACCTGTTGCTTATGTTATATCCCCTATTGTCGCTTCTCTCTTATTGATCTATATTGATTTTAAATTTCTATTCTTAATCCTTGGTATAATCATGTTATATGGAATGAGATTTTCTTTGAGTATAAAGGATACTAAATAAAAAACTGCAACGAAATTAATCGTTGCAGTTTTGGTTCAGTCCTCGACATCAAAACCATGATCTCGCAAAGCAGACAGGATTAGCGTTCTTTCCCATTTTCCTGAAATTTTTTCTAGAATAAATTTTCTTTCTGAAAGAATTTCTTCAAGAGTAAGATCGAGAAGTGCTTCTTTCTCAAATTTATCCAGTGAATAACCACTGAAATTTGGAACATCTTTCAACTTAAGCTTTCTATAGGAAGACCTTTCATTTTCTGAAAAAGGTACATTCATACCTAGAGACAAACCAAGACCTCTCAGAGAATCAAGAAGTCTAAAGAGACTTGTTCTTCCAACATTTCTATAGCTAAGAACCCTGGAAGCGTCTAGCATGCGTACAAGCTGTCCGTAAAACTTAAAATTAAACTTTTTTAGGTTTGTAACAATCCTGGCGGGTAATAAATCGTAATCTATTTCTGTAGCCAACAAATTACCTAACAATGTTTCTGTTTCAAAATTCTCAAAATTGACAGAGACTATTTTTATAGGAACAGCTTTCCATGTTATTTCAATTCTCTCATTCGAAGTATTAGAAATACCTTATTTAATCAACCAATCTGTAATCAATCCCTCTAGCTCTGGTTTTTTCTCTTCTAGTAGTTTTTTATTCATTTTTTTGGTGTTCTGTTTCTATAAGTGAAACTACCACATCACTTGAATTCTACCTTGAATGTAACCTTTCATATATCGTCATTCCTGCGCAGGCAGGAACCTAGTCCTTAGGAATATTATTAACTATAGTTTAGAAAAGGTCTGGGTCCCCGCCTACACGGGGATGACGGTGGTTGTATAAGGGCTCTGCCCTGAGCAGACATTTGGATTAATTTAAATAACCCCTTCAATTTTCAAAAACTCTCTCACCTCATCTTCTCCGGCATCTGCCAGAATTTTTCCATCGAGATCAAGTGTTGGAGCTTTTGTTTGATTTGATTTTGAAATCATTTCTTCCATGAATAATGGGTCCTCCACGACATTCCTCTCTTCAAAGACAACCTTGTTTTCTAATAAAAAATCTCTCACTTCTATGCACCAAGGACACACTGTTTTTGTATAAAGTATTAACATATAGATATTTTAACTTTTTTTAGTGGAGAAAAAAAGCCGCGCCCGAAGGGCGCGGCAATTAAATCAATAGAGATCTTTGCACCTAATCTCTGAAGGAACATTTACACTTTTCGTCTTCTCTGTCCAAACCCACCCCTCCTCAGTGGCCACTTCTTTTATTCTACTTTGAAAATTTTTCATACTTTTCTGAAAGTCTTCTCTGTAAAAGAAGACTTCCCTAAATGCAGTCTTATCGATATTGTCTGCAAAAATCACTTTGACCTCATGATTATAATAATCATGAGTTGTATATAGTCTCTCAAGAGATTCATCATAACCTAAAACAGGAATTTCTACATGAAAGATCAAGTCAAGATACTGCCATTCTTTTCCATTCTCGTCTCTTCCTGGCATAAGAATTTCTACATTATCTCGAACACCTATTCTATATTTTGGAGCATCATCATCAACTGACCCCTCCCTTATCCATGAAACAATCGTAAAAATTATTCCTATTAACGTAAGACAATTCAGATATTTCATCGTTTTCATGATTTTTAGAACATGTCTCTGTTCCTAAATTCAGCACGAAAATTCATTTTAAAAAAGCGGCGCCTTCGGCGCCGCTTTTTTAAAATCCATAGAAAATATTCTCTATTTCTTTACTACTTTTTTCTTTGGAAGCGCAGAGTCCATAAGTTCTTCTGCTTTTTTCTTTCCACCAAGGCCAAATGCTAATGCGAGAGCTAAAACTATACCAGCAAATAGAATTTGAATCAAAGATGGAGCAATTCCAAGCTGTAGAAGCGCAGCAAGAGATGTAAACAAAATAAGTGCCCATTTTGTAATATCCCCCATCATTCCTGGTTTCTCTATTGGAGTATTTGAGCCTTCAATAGATTTTGTAACAATTGCTCCAAAAAAGTTTCCAGCGATAACTCCAAAAACAAGAATTATTACCGCAATCAATACTTGAGGTACATAGAAAATAATTTCGTTCAAGAACTCTGTAACCCTATCCCATCCAAGAACATCGGCCGCTGCCATAATGAAAGCAAGAATGAAGAACCATTTTACAATTTTTCCTAGCAATAATGAAACTGAAAAGTTTGGTGAGTAACCACTCATCATTTCTTTTAATCCCATTTTTGCAGAAAGCTCATCGATTTTCAAAACATCGATAATTTTCTTTACAATTCCTCCCAAGATTGGGGCAACAATAAATCCAACTAGGACTATTATTGCTGCTCCAATTAGGTCAGGAAGAATTCCAAGTACTCTTACCCATAAATCAATAAGAGATGCTTGTACAACTTGTGCGAATGAATATCCAGACATAAAAAATTTAAATAATTATTAATAATAAATCTGTACTTATAATTTTAACACCTATGCAACTAAACAGACCTTATTTTATACACATATCCAAGGTCCAACCTTAGATATAAATTTATTCTAAATTTTATTCCACATGTTTTCCTATTTTACAAGTTGACCAATATCATAATTTTGATAAATTGGAATCTAATGAAGATTTTAATCATCGAAGATGATAGTTCAATAAGAAATGTCCTGAGAATGGGCTTTGAATCAAAATCATTCGCCGTTGATGTTGCAGAGGACGGCGAACTAGGCTCATTTATGGCCAGAACAAATGAATATGATGTAATTATTCTAGATAATGTCCTTCCAAAGAAAATGGGAGGACATGTTTGTAAAGAAATACGTGAAAACAATAAGAATACGCCAATCATTATGCTTTCAGCGAAATCAGAAGTCCTAACAAAAATACAGATACTTAACGATGGAGCAGATGATTACATGACAAAACCCTTCTCTTTTGAAGAACTTGGAGCACGAATTAATGCACTACTTAGAAGACCTGCCCAAATCGAGAGGAGAATCATTAAAATTAAGAACCTAGTACTTGATAGGGACAGACAAGAGATCCAGAAGAATGGTAAAGACATTTATTTGACCAGAAAAGAATACGGGATCCTTGAATACCTAATGGTTAATAAGGAACTAATAATTTCAAGGGGTCAACTCCTGGAACATGTTTGGGATTCAAGCGGTGACCCCTTCTCAAACACTATAGAAACTCATATTTTAAACGTACGAAAAAAAATCGGAGATAAATCGAAAAAGATAATAGAGTCTATACCAAGCAGAGGTTATAGATTCAATAATTACTAAATATATGTCCAATTTAATTCAAAAACTAATAAGTAAAAGCAGTCGTGGGACTGTTATTTTTTTGCCAAAAATTTATAGAGAGAAAATTAGTCTCGTAGAAAAGTATGCACAAATTGGACAGATATCTTCTGGAATAATTCATGACTTAATATCACCAATTACTGTGTTGAACATGCAAATCGAAATGTTAGACGAAAATATTATTAAAAATCCTGAATATCTTAGAACATTAAGAGCGGCAGTTTCAAGTATCGAAAGCTATTCTAGCTTGATCAAGGATTACATTTCAGGAAACACAGATAAGGAGTTTTTGATTTTAGATGATGAAATTCAAAAAGCTATAGAATTAATATCGTACAAGGCCGTAAAGGAGAACATTCAGATTCAATTTATAAGAAATCCAGGAATTCAACTATATGCAAATAAAGTTCATATTTATCAAATAGCAATTAGTGTCATTTCAAATGCAATCGAGTCTTTTAGAGAATCTGACCAATATAGAAAAATAATTATTAAACTAGAAAAAATAGGAGACCAAAAATTTTTAACAGTGAAAGATCATGGAGAAGGAATAAAACATATAAGAAAAATATTCACCACTTTTTACACAACAAAAAAGAGTTCTGGAGGAACAGGAATTGGTCTTTCCAGCGTAAAACATTTAGTAGAAAAAGAGCTGAATGGAGAAATTGAAATAAAGAGTGAACTAAATAAAGGAACGGAATTCAAAATTATTTTTTAAAGATTTCCTTTCCTCTTTCCCAATACCAATCATTACCTTGCAAATCCATGTAGTACCACCATTCAGCACCCCAGAGATATTGAGTTTTAAATCCTGTTTTTCGAGAAAATTCTAGAACATTATCAAACTTCTTTGGACTCATTCTATGAATCTGAACATCCAAATCCTCTTCTACGACAGGCTTATCAAGCCATGGCTCAAGAGCTAGCTCAGCTATAATCGCCTCCTTTTCTCCATAAATAGCATTCCAAATATTTCTTTTTGCAGAATAAAAACCTGGCATGACGAAACTTCTGAAATCTCCCATCCATTCATTCCATGCATAAACATACAAAGTATTGCCAAAAATATCCCCTCTTTTATATGCATTTCTCCATGTACTCAATTCCCCACTATCTGTTATTAAAATCTCTCTTGATGAATCAAGTTTTCGAACTAATTCAATCTCTTTGTCTAGAAAATCAGCGTCGAAATCCTTGCAATGTTCTTTTGCAAAAATACCCAAGAAAGGTTCATTTTCAACCTGCCAAATCTTGATATTTTTATTTTCTTTATATCTGCTTACAACAGTCTCAACATATTCTAATATTTCCTTCTCCTGAGCATCTTTATTTAGATCTTCTGCCCAATATGGGATATGACACTCGGGCCATCTTGGAAGTCTTTTACCTACCGCAAGAATTATTTCTACATCATTTTGTGTAGCCTTATTAACTTGGTAATCCATTTCAGAGAAAGAATATTCACCGTTTTCTGGCTCAACTAAATCCCAATGTGCAGCTAGTCTAATTTTTTTTACATTTAAATCATCTAGAATAGCATCATAGACATCTTTCCATTCAAGCCCTAGCTCTCTTGCATACAGTGTATTAAATGAAACTCCATAATCCACTTCTTCTGGAATATTCCTAAATGAAATAACGAAGTAAGCGACAAGAATTATTGAGATCATAATTATAATTTTTTTAATTTTTTTGTTTACTCGAATCATTTAAATAAATAATAATACAAATCCTAGTAAAATAAATAACATTGATATAGTCTTCTGAATAATATCTTTTTTACCAACATTTTCTCCTAAATCTCTATGTGTTTTTTTACCAAGGAATATAGCAAAAAGAAACAAGAAAAAATATTGTAGACCAGCTAGAGATTGGACCACAGCAACATCCCCTAAATCAATAGCTTTTGTAATTAGAAGTCCTCCTATACCTGCCAAAATTTTTCCAACAATGATTAGTTTATCTGTTTTTTTAACATTTGTAGATTTTCTATGACTAAACAACGATTTACGTATCGATTTTGAAAAAAGCATACATAAAGATATTAAAATTGCAGAAGTACTAAACCAAAAGAAACCATCATCAAAACCTGCATCTAGAAATAATCTCTTAAGAGAGAATGAGTGCAGAGCAAGAAGTAATGCAGCAGCCATTGTTAAATAAAAAGTATTTTTATGAAATCTAAAATGAGAAACAAAAAGTGTTCCAGAGATCAGAAGGATAAAACCAAAAAAGAATGTTGGCTTCAAAACCTGACCAAAGGCAAAATAACTAAAGAGCAAAACAAAGAAAGCTGAGATAGATCCAACAACTGGAAAAACATCCGAAGCGTCAGCTTTTACCAAAGATTTAAATAGAAAATAGAGCCCAGACAACATAAATCCTGCAGACAAAATGGCATGAATAGCAACGTAAAAATCAGGAACATTAACATTACTAAAACTAGGTATACCCTGAATCCAATTACCTACCAACAAATCAAGAACGTATAAAGATAGTGAAAATATAACTAGAATCCCTGTATAAAAAACATAAAGGCTAGGCCTAGGGACTTGCTTCGAAGTCACAACAAATTTGTCGATCAGCGCTACGACTGAGTTAAATAATTGACCTATTACAGCTAACAATATCCAAATTTGCATATTACGTTGTTACAGAATTAGACTCGCAAATTTTCTTGTATTCATATGCGGAAGATCTTATTTTTCTTTCAAAAGTTTTTGGATCAACTTCAACAAGTCCGAACTTTTTTGAGTATGCAAAAAGCCACTCATAATTATCAAGAAGCGACCAGTACATATAACCACGAACATCTACTCCATCTTCTATTGCCTTATTTATTGCAACAACTAAATCCTTTATATATTCAGCTCGGAAGTGATCTTTTTCATCAGCAATACCTGCCTCTGTAATATAAATTGGTTTATTGAATTTTTTAAGGTCTTTCAAAACATGAGTGATTCCTTCTGGATACAAGTCCCAACCCATATCACTTTTTACATATTTTTCTTTTCTTCCAAACTCCGTATGAAAGTAGTAATTCAAACCGATTGTATCAATGTGATCTTTAACCTTATTCATAAAATATCTATTCCAAAAATAATCATTGAAAATTCTATTTACATACAAAAAAGGATTAAATCTTGAATACCTTGAAACGTGCATGTACATATTATTTTTTACAATACCTACACTTGCGCTAGGGGTAGTTTCCTTTATCTCATTGTATGCGTGCTTATGAGATTTAATTAAATTTCTTATGACCTTTAAAAATACTCCTGTCTTGAAGAGTTCAAATGGTGGCCACTGTCCCCAGAGATATGCAAAAGTAGACCAGACAATTGGTTCATTCATTGTAGTCCAAATAATTCCCTCCTCATTCAGCTCATCAACAACATGCTTACAATATCTTGAAAAAAAAGCGGGGCTTTCCTTGGAAGCAAAACCTCCCCTATTTGCAAACCATAATGGCAAGGTGAAATGCCACAAAGTAATCAATGGAGTTAATCCTCTTTCCCTCATAGCTTTTATAACATTTTTGTAGTGTTCAATTTCTTTATGATCAAACTTCCCTTCTTCAGGTTCAATTCGCGACCACTCAATCGAGATTCTATGAGAATTGTGCCCCAGAGACTTTGCAATATCAAAATCCTCTTTATATCTATGATAATGATCGGTCGATTTACCTGCAGGCATAATTCGACCATCTTCTGCTGCTTTTGCCCAATCATTATTACTTATTCCTCCCTCAACCTGATATGAAGCAGACGCTGCGCCCCATAAAAAGCCATCTGGAAATTTAAAAACTCTTGTCATTGGATAAATTATACCACTCAATATCATTTTATTTTATGTTAGAATCTCTCAACATGAATGTGAGAATTTTTGGTAAGAATACAGAAGAAATAGAGAAAATTGTAAGAGAAAAATCTATTGAAAATTTAGATATGGTAATCACCTATGGTGGAGATGGCACTTTTTTAATGGCAGAAAGTAAATTTCCTGAGGTGCCAAAACTTCTCCTCAGAGAAAATAATATCTGTAAACTCTGTGTAAATGTAGACAAAGAAACTGCATTAGAGCAAATTAGAAAAGGTAGATATAGAATTGAAGAAACAAATAAGGTTGAAGCTGCCTTCAAGGACCAAGCATTAAATGCTACTAATGAAATTATTGTCCACAACGCAGACCCTCGACATGCTATTCGATACGAAGTTCAAATAAACAATAAGAGAATACATGATCATGATGTTATAGGAGATGGAATAGTTGTTTCTACTAAACTTGGAGCGACTGGTTACTACAGAAGCATTACTGATAGTATTTTCTATACAGGAATAGGTCTCGCTTTCAACAACAGTACGGAAGCTTATGATCATATGGTTTTAGATGAAAACTCTGAAATAAAAATTATTATTAAAAGAGGTCCTGCACATGTTTATGCAGATAATCAAAAAGAATTCATAGAATTAACAGAGGGAGACGACATTATCATCAAAAAGTCAGATGAGGTTACAAGACTAGTAAGGTTTTAGTTTCCGTGTCGTCACATCAGATAATCCCAACATTGGTTATGCCAGATTTTTCTGGAATCCTCGCCTTTTGAAAAATAACTAGTAACAAAAAACATAAAACCTGTTAATATAACCTCATTGCCTGATCGTCTAATGGTAGGACTACGGTTTCTGGTACCGTCAATTGGGGTTCGAGTCCCTATCAGGCAGCATAAAGTAGTCAGGTCCGTAAGCGATTAAGCTTTCGGACCTTTCTACTTTAACTGATTAAGAGGACGAGAAAACCGGAGGCTCAGGGCCCCTGTATCCGTAACCTGTGGAAGATCTGGGATAGCCGAGTCGAGGTCGCGAAAATTTTGTTTGGCAAAATTATTTGTGACCGAGTCCCTATCAGGCAGCCACGTAAAAAACATAACAAAAAAGCAGGTATACTAACCTGCTTTTTTGTTATGTTCACGTGGCGCAGCCGGGTGAACAATTTCCCGTTAGGAAATAGTTTTTACGTGGTCGCGTGAGACGACTGAAAGGAAGATTATACGCGACTGATTCTCATAAAAATTTTAACTTTTCTTTACAACTCATTGAGAACTTTTAGTTAATCTTTCAATATGTTTTATGTTTATCTTTTAGATCATATACAAGACAAAACTTGGTATATAGGATACACCACAAATCTGGAAAGAAGACTTAGCGAACATCAAAATGGTGGTGGTTCGAGAACAACAAGCCTTAAAAAAGGAAACTATAAACTCATATACTACGAAGCTTATTTGAATAAGCAAGATGCAACAAGCAGAGAGAAATATCTCAAAAGTGGCTCAGGAAGAAAATATATTAAAAAACAACTAAGGAATTATTTATCCTGACTCGTCTTAAACGATAGAGCTTTTTGTATAAAATGCTAAAATTTATCTGATGAATAAACAAAAAGGCCTTTCAACTTTATGGAGAATTATTATTTTATTAGTTATTGGTGTTGGTGATTATTATTTTACTAATAAAAATACTGAAAGTATTCCCATAAATGAAAATAATAATCCTCTTGAAGACACAAACAACACCACTAAGACATCTCTACAAAATCTACAGAATGAAAATAATTATAAATTAGTTCCAAAAGAGTCACAGAAAATAATAGAAAGTTATGATGACGATTGACAAAAATATTTTTTGGCGCACAGGATGTTTTTATGAGAAAGAGGGAGCCTTCACTGGAGAAATATCAAATGAAATGGTTCACCTGCCACCGAAATAGAGGTTAATGACTCCACCGATTTACCTACAACATATCTTCTTGTGTACGAAAATGATACAACCTACATTATCCATTACTTTAAAGGTAATGATAAAACCTATATCACGAAAGAATGCTTTCGACACTTTTTTTCAATTAATTTATTGATTCTGATTAATATTGAATCACCAGATATGTTTTAACTTCATCCAATGAGTAAGGTTCCTAGGCTTTGGAATCTAAAGACGCTGCAAGAATTAGCGAAGCGGCTCTAAAAATTGCAGAAGCTGGTACTACCATGAGTGCAGAACAAGGAAAGATGGAAACAGAAATAAATGACTGGTTCTCAGTACACATTAATGAACCCATGCTTGAAGTAGAAGATAGACTAGAAGCAATACTAAGCGTATGTTCTGAAGCTGAAAAGGCACTTAAATAGTGCAACGCTAGAATACGTGAAGTTCAAAGACTAAATTTGACAGATTAAGTAATATAGTATATAAATATAAAACTGTTCCTCAACAAAAAAGACTAAATGGGAAGAAAAAAGAAGTCTAAAAAAAGTCCTCCACTATTAATGAAAGATATATCGGAATATGACCCACATGATCAGTTTCTGATCAGGGAGATACTCCGGCCGATGCAAACAGAGTTATTGGCAAAGTATATCGAATCTTTTCAATGTAAGGTGAAATGACTTTGTGCCCCGTCCGAAGGACGGGGCACTTTTTATAATAAAAATCTAGTCCAATCAATCATTCTACAATCAATAAAACAATATTACTTCTTTAAAAGAAATTTATTTCTCCATGGTATACTCCTTGTATAATGACACAAAAAGAAGCCTTAAAAGTACTAAAAATGGGTAAAAATGTCTTTCTGACTGGGGCCGCTGGTTCTGGTAAGACTCACCTACTGAATCAATATATCGACTTTTTAAAAGAAAGAGGTGTTGAAGTTGCTGTGACTGCTTCAACAGGAATAGCAGCAACACACATTAAAGGTCTTACAATCCACTCTTGGTCAGGAATTGGTATCAAAGACACTCTAACAGACTACGACCTAGATTTTCTCGAACAAAAACAATATCTATACAAAAGATATGAAAAAACAAAAGTTTTGATAATCGATGAGATTTCAATGTTGAGTTCATCAGTTTTGGACTCAATCAACAAGGTTGCAAAGATGTTCAAGAGAAATAATTTACCTTTCGGAGGGATGCAGGTTATATTTTCTGGCGACTTTTTCCAACTCCCCCCTATCCAAAGATATAACCCTGAGACCATGTCATCAAACCAGGCTGCTCCAAAAATACCTTTTGCATTTAATTCAGACGCATGGGCAAATTCCGATTTACATGTTTGCTATTTGTCTGAACAATTTAGACAGACTGATAATAAACTTCTAGATATATTAAATTCCATACGGGATCAAATTCAGACCGATGAAATAAACAAAACTCTCTCTGATAGGATTATTCCAATCGAGGATGATGAAATCACAAAGCTTTTTACGCACAATGCGAATGTAGATACATACAATCAAGGAAAATTGGACTCTATTGATATACCAGGGAAAACATACAAAATGTCATCAAAAGGAAAAAGTAATTTGGTCGAAACATTGAAAAAGGGATGTCTTGTACCGGAAAATCTCGTCCTAAAAAAAGGAGCACTTGTTATGTTTGTAAAAAATAATCCAGCTGCAGGATATATAAACGGTACTGTTGGGAGAATTATAGATTTTGATGATAGTTTCCCTGTTGTTGAAACAAAGAACGGAGAAAAATTCACCGCACTCCCCCAGTCTTGGTCCGTAGAGGAGGGTCAGAAAATTTTAGCTGAGATCACACAGGTTCCATTAAAACTAGCATGGGCCGTAACAATTCATAAAAGCCAAGGGATGACGTTAGATCGAGCGTATATTGATTTATCAAACTCCTTTGTAGAAGGACAAGGCTACGTTGCACTATCTAGAATTCAAACTCTAGACGGGCTATTCTTAAAGGGCTTTAATGCAAAATCACTAACAATTCACAATGATGTAAAAACCAGAGATGATGATTTCAGAAATATTTCTGATGAAATTTTTGAGAAGACAAAAAAAATAACAGAGAAGGATTTTGAAAAAGAACATAAGGCATTTTTGGAAAAAATTGATGCAAAAAAATTTAAGGTCTCTGATCCTGAAGGGAATAAATTAAGCACATTTCAAATAACAAAGAATTTTCTAAAGGATAAAAAGAGTCTGGATAGTATTGCCTCAGAAAGAAAATTAACAGTTGGTACAATATTAAGTCATATAGAAAAACTACTTGAAGAAAAAGCTATCAAGAAAGAAGACTTCGTGTACCTAAAACCTTCTACAAAAGAATTCAAAGAAATGTATAATGAGATATCAGAAAAGATTGAAGAAAAAGAGGACAAGAAACTTACACCAATCTTTCAATCACTTAATGGAAAATATACCTACGAAGATATTAGATTTATAAAAATATTTTTATAAACTAAAGCCCAAGAGAGCTAATGTCAGTATAACTACTTAAAAAGCTTGGAATCACAAACATCATTCCAATTAATGGTAGAAGAAATCCTATTACAGAGACAACTATTATTATGAGGAAATATTTTCGTGTCTTCTCTACTGATACATATATTTCATCAATTTTTTTTGATTGTTCTTCTATTTTATCTAATATTTCTTGTTCATTCATAATATGTACATATTAACCCTTTCTTTGCTCTCGTAAGTATTTTTTAATAGCGAAGAAACTTGAAATTGAACCAATCAAAATACTTGAGAAGAATATAATCAGGAATATTTCACCAAATGATTTTAGGTAATATTCGAATACGCTCAAGCCACCAAAGAATGATGCTGTTGTCGGCCCTATCCAATAGGTTATTGGGTAAAGTAGAACTAAAGTAATAATTGATGCTGTAATTCCATACATAATTCCTGTGATAATAAATGGTCCAGAAATATATGAACCTGAGGCCCCAACTAATCTCATAACTTTAATTTCATTTCTAGAAATATGCATTGATAATCTAATAGTATTGAATGTGATCAGAATTGATATAAGAATAAACAGTGCAGTAATGAATGTTCCAAGGTTTTCTCCTGAATCAATTATTTCAGTCAATTTATCAATGATTTCTTTATTTTGATTGAAGTTAACATTGTCGACGATAGATTCTGGAAGATCTACTGGGTAATTTTGTTCAAGAAATATTGAAACACTTTCATATTGAGAAGTCTCTTTTGTCTTAATGTTTAAAATAGCTCCCAGTGGGTTTTCTTCTAGTTCATCCAACGCTTCAAGTATTTCCTCATTGTTTCTGTAGTTAAATTCAAAATCTTCCAGGGCTTGCTCTCTTGAGACATACTGAACAAAATCAACTTCAGGAAGATTTTCTATTTGCTTTTGAACTTCAAGAACAGCGTTCTCGCTAGCCTCTGGAAGAAAATATACATTTACATCAACTTTATCCTTTATATCACTTAAAGTGTTTTTCAGTAGTGCTCCAGAAAGAACAATTGTAGACAATACAAAAAGCGTAATTGTCATAATTAAAACAGCAGATAAGGTTACGAAACCATTTCTAAAAAAGTTTACGAAACCAGTCCTTGAAATTCTTTTTACATTAAGCCAAAACATATTTATTTACTATTTTAATTACATTGAATAAAGTCCTCCTGAGTCATCACGTGTAATCTTACCATTTTCAATAGTGATTACTCTTTTTTGCAACTCATCTACAACTCCCTTGTTATGTGTTGTAAGAATTACAGTTGTTCCAAGATCATTTATTTTCCTTAAAATCTGAACAATATCGTAGGTATTTGTTGGATCAAGATGACCAGTAGGTTCGTCAGCAATCAATACGTCTGGTTGATTAACGATAGCTCTAGCAATTGCAACTCTTTGTCTTTCACCACCTGATAAATCATCTGGAAAAGAGTTCATCTTTCGTTCTAAACCGACAAGTCTTAAGGCATGAGGAACATCAGCCTCAATTTCCTCGTCTTCTCTTCCTGCAATTTCCATAGCAAAAGCGACATTCTCATATACAGTCTTATCTGGAATTAGACGATACTCCTGGAAAATAGATCCTACTTTCCTTCTAAGAGAAGTAATTTGGCTTGATTTTAAACTATGAATATCTTCTGATTCATAATACACAGAGCCTTGTGTTGGGGTTTCTTCAGCAAGAAGGAGTTTAAGCAGTGTTGTCTTCCCTGCACCAGAATGACCAACAACAGAAACAAACTCCCCGGGTTCGATTTTTAAATCAATATCCAGAAGTGCATTTGTACCGTCTTCATATATTTTTGAAACTTTATCAAAATAAATCATTTAATTTTCTTTTTCTTTCATCTTAATAATAAATTCGTCTATGTCTCCATCGAATACTTTGTCTATGTTTCTTATCTCAAAATTTGTCCTATGGTCTTTCACCATCTTGTATGGATCCAAGACATAAGACCTTATTTGACTACCCCATTCTGGAGAAACATTTTTCGTAATGGATAAATCCCTCACCTGTTCTTTTTCTTGCTCCTTAAGTAAATTATACAATTTTGCGCGGATTATTTCCATCGCCTTCTCCTTGTTCTGTAATTGACTCCTTTCGTTGGAAACAAAAGCTGATATTCCTGTAGGAGTATGTACTACTCGAACAGCTGTTTCTCTTTTGTTTACATTTTGGCCACCTGGCCCACTTGCCTTAGTGAACTGGATATCTAAATCATCTTCTGGGATATTAAAATCTACTGATGTTGAATCTATAACAGGAAGGACTTCAACCATTGCAAATGAGGTTTGTCGCTTACCTGCAGAATTGAAAGGAGATTTTCTCACCAATCTATGTACTCCCGCCTCATACTTTAGATTTCCAAAAACTTTTTTCCCTGAAACCTCTAAAACAATATTCTTATATCCGCCATGGTCAGACTTGTTTTCATCCAAAAAATCGTATTTCCAATTTTTCAAATCAAAAAACTTCATATACATTTCCAAAAGTATTCGTACAAAATCTTCCGCATCATCCCCTCCTACACCAGAAAAAATGGTCATGATTGCACTTCCGTTATCATATTTTGAACCACCTTCTAATTGTATTTTTAAATCAGACATTTCCTTTATCATTTTCTGAGCTTTATCACTATCATTCCAGAAATCAGGAAGATTCATCAATACCTCAATTTCATTTATTCGTTCCTGTATCTCATTTTTATGCATTGAAATGATTATAACATTTTAAAAGCGGCGCCGAAGGCGCCGCTTTTAAAAGCCTAAAGCCACACTACAAATCGAACTGATTAAACAATCTCTGAGAAAACATTAACAATCACTTCATTAAAATATATAAAACCAAAAAGTATGATTAATAATATTATCCCATTGAGTATCAATTTTGGATGTTGAATTTTTATCTTAATTAAAACCTTCAGTAAGATGGCCAACATTACGACAATACCAAATATATACAACACAAACGTTATTAAACTTTTTGGGGAAGTTTTTATCTTTTCAATTAAGCTCAATTCTACATTCTCAGAATTAGAAAAAGTAGAGGTTTCTACTCCTAAAACCAAACTTTCATTCTCATTGAGCTGACTTTTGTCTTCATAAGAGAGAGTTAGATCTACAACATCATCATCTATCGCATCAACTTGCTGAATTATTGGCTCCAGTTCTAGAGAAGGTTCTCCAAAAAATTGAGCAACAAAAATAGCTTTTCTTCCTTTATAAAGACCCTCTGCGGTAGCAATACCCATCTCAGCAAAATCACCTCTTAAAATATTTTGTCTATGAGTTGGACTATTCATCCATGCATTATGAACATCATTTGAATCGATGAAATTTACTGCAAGATTCTCACCTGCATTTAGATATTGATACCCAGACAAATTAACCCAATACCAAGGATCCTTTCCATCAGGACTAACATGAGAAAAATATCCCTTTTCTGCCATGTCGTTAGCTTTCATTTGAGCAGCTAATATTAATTTGTCATTACTACTTAAAACATTTTCACCAAAATCAACTCTTTCATCATTAACTTTTTCAAATAGAACTGCCGGAAAAACTGCTGAAAGGTTTTCAAATTTTTCAGAAAAAAGCGGAGTAAAAAAGGTTAGAGTAACTAGCTCAAACAGAACAGCCCCTACTATGAAAAAAAGCACACTTTTTTTTCTCAAAAAATGAGGCTGGTGATCATTATGGTCTCCAGGAATGAAGTACTTATCTACTATCTTTTTCATACGGTATATAAAATAGTACAACGTTTTACAGAATTTAACAATAGCTCCAGTACATACACGTTATCGAATATATCTTTTTTCATGATAAAATTTAGGTAATGAATTTAAGGAAAACCTTTACCTCTAAACAATCACTTTTTGCAATGTCTGGAATAGCACTTATAGGTTTGATCTTATTTCTAGTAATCCAAAATCAAATTGTCGACATTGAGACTAAGTCCATAGAAACTGAAGTACGAATTAAACTACAGACAGAAAGGTTACTTTTTGATTTAAGAGAAACTCTTGTTTCTGGAGCATCAATAGAAGATAAGGCTACAGAATCTCTTTCAATAATTAATGAGATAAGGAAACTGCTTGATTCTGAATATATCTACTTAAGACTAGATGCCCAGAGAAATATCAACATAATTCATGGGAAAATCAACAAAATAGAAGAATCCATTCTTGAGGGAAACATAGATGAAGCTGTGGAATTAGTTGATGAGCTTATTAATACGTTGGAGAAATCAGACAACCTTGGAGAACTCGGTGGAAGTGGTGGAAATTCATCAAATGGTAACTCAGGGACGAACACAGAGAATAATCCTGATTTTTCGGAAAATGAAAATACTAGTCCGACAAACACTGACAACAGCAATAATTCAAACAATAATAACAACACAGGCGCAACAGGGACAGAAGTAATTACAGACACAGAAGGAACAGAAGAACAAAATCCTTTCATAGAAAATGAAAATGGAACATACGATGGAATTGTTCCAGATTTTGATAGAGATCGATCGAAAAGGAAGCACACAGAAGAAGAATCTGTTGACCTGAAAATTGGTGAGTAAACATATCTACTTACAACCTCTAAAATCTATCCGATTCTTGTTATACTTAAGACATGAATACATATAATTGGTACTCGACATTACTAAAGCCATCATGGGCTCCACCTTCATGGATTTTTGGTCCAGTCTGGACGGTTTTATATATATTAATAGCAATTTCTTTTGGAAAAGTTTTTATTATGTTTTTTCAAAAAACAATTCCTTTTATAGTTTTTCTACCATTCCTATTAAACATAATATTCAACCTATCCTTCACCCCACTGCAATTTGGTCTAAGAAATAATTTACTTGCATCGATTGATATCTTACTTGTACTCGCAACATTAATTTGGGCAATGAATGCAATATTTCCATATGCAAAATGGATTTCATATATACAGATCCCTTACCTATTATGGGTTTCTTTTGCGACAGTACTTCAGCTGACAATTACAATAATGAATAAATAAACTATATATTTATTTAAGAATTGAGAACCTAGATACAAGTTTTGACTTCTTCCACTTATTACCAAATCCCAAATAATCTCCAGCATTAAGAAGTGAGAAAAGTAACAACACAATTGCATAAATTATGTGTTCATCAATAAAAGGGTTGTGTTCTGGTGGCAAAACAGAAGCGTACATTAGAATAAGCATTACTACTCCTAGATATGATGTTAATCTAACACCAATTCCTAAGATTAGTGATATTCCAATACCAAGTAAACCAATCATAAAAATCCAATCTATTAAAGGATTACCTGCTAAACCTTTAAAGAATTCTTCGAAAGGACCTTTTGTAGCAAAGCTCAGAAAACCAGTTGTCGGTGATGATCCATCTATCCAGCCTTTTCCAGATTCTGTCGCATACCCTAAACCTAATAATTTATCTAGAAACGGCCACAAAAAAATCCAACCTGTCAAAATTCTTAATAAACCTAAAAAATAATTTTTCATATATTAAATTATACCTCTACCTCAGATCAAAAAACACCTTGGCTATAAAGGTGTTTTTTGAGTTGTAAGCTTTCGTGGTTTTTCTAGAGCTTGTCGAGGGGAGATTGTCGGATCAATAATTACTCAGACTTACTATTGAAATCTTTGAATTTATTAAATAAATCCAATACTTTTTCTTTGCTTAATTTTTTAAAATAAGCTACCTTATCCCCATAAGACTTTGGAACATCGAAAATACCATGCCTTACTATAGGCCCCAGGCCCATTTAGATACTACTTTGTCGTCACTATCCAATAATCCTGAATGTGTTATTTCACCGGGATAATCTTCTTCATTTTCATAAATAATATAATCTCCTTTTTCTGGAATTTGCGTCTCTTCTAATAAGTTATCTCCAATAAGTTTTTTAAAAAATGAACTGTAAATAAATCCATTTGTATCGTCTATAATTTTCTGGTCAAAATTCAGGCCTAGGGCATATACAAAGCAATTATAGTTTCTATTTTCTTCGGGTGGATTCTGGATTATTTCCAAACTACTAGGCAATAAATCTAAAACTTTTTCTTCAAATAAGTCTGGTTTCCACCAATTTTCTTTTTTATTCGATTCAATTATTCTATCTAGCTCTTTTCTGTCTAGCATTTTAATTAGTTCTTATTGATTTTATAATATTCATATAACCTTCTTCTTCAACAATTTGCCAAGCACGATAATATTCCTCATTTTTAGTAGCACTCGATTTTAATTTTTCTTTTTCTATTCTTTCTGGTTCCTCAAAAATATCCTTAAATAAATATTCTAATATTGCAAAAGTGTAAATATGATTTCTAGTACTATCTGTCTCTTCTCTATATTCATATTTTTTGCCAAATTATGATCTGCAAATAAATTATGTATTAGTTCATGACATAAAACACTAACGAACTCTTTTGGTGAATATTTTGCTCTTAATATCATAGGAGCACTCATATCTCTAGTGGTAGCAGAAACTATAAATACATCAATTCTATTTCTAATATATCTCAATCCAATCTTGTCCAAACCATCAATAAACTTATCTTCATATCTTGACCATTCATCCTTAAATATACCGACTTTTTGAAGTACTTCGTCTGGAGTAAGAAAAACATGCTCTGGATACTTTTGTTCTATATAAGGCTTGAAAAAAGGTTCAATGAGTCTTCCATATCTAATTACTATTTTAGGTTTCATACACAAAATATTACCACAGTTCCCCTTCTTCATAACATTTCGAAGGACAGGCAGGTTCCTAAAACCGTATCAAAAAACCTTGTAATTAGGGTCTTTTTCATCTGCGCGCCGTGTCCTTCCGAAGCTTTGCTTGTCCTGCGAAGCTTTAGCGTATTAGGAGCGAAGGAGGAATCGAAGGGACTCGGTCACAAATATTTTCTACGAAAATTTCGCGACCCCGACTCGACCATCCCAGATCCTCCACAAGTTACGGATACAGGGGCCCTGGGCCTCCGTCTTTCTCGTCCCTGTTCGCTGTTAAAAATAAAGACCTAAGTATGAAATACTTAGGTCTTTATTTTAATGCGCGATCGAAGGGACTCGAACCCTCAACCTCCCGCGTGACAGGCGGGTGCTCTAACCAGTTGAGCTACGACCGCATTTACTTCGTAAATACGACAGTCACAATAATATACCAAATTCTCTATTTAAATCAATAAAAAAGCGGCGACCGAAGGTCGCCGCTTTCAGAATCAGAAAAGTCTAAGCTTCATCTGGTAATCTCCGACTGGGATGTCCAGTGCGAGCTGTTTTTCAGAACAGATACAGGAATTATCACAACTGCAGTCTTCCACTTTTTTTGGTGGAGTCGGATTCAACTGAAACCATTCCATGATAGATTTAAAATAAGTTTGTTTCATAGTGTACCTCCAGCTATGAATTATAAATGAACAAGATTAATAATAAAAAATATTTGGTGGAAAACTGAAACTGTGATATAAAAAATTTTTAATGTAAAGAAAAAGCGCCGCGAACCTTTGGTTCGCGGCGCTTGTGAATTTTTGTGGTACTAACCTTTTCCGGGTGACCATGTTGGCCACTCGAACATGAAGTAGTACGTTCCGGCCTCAAGATAGACAGAAGGATTTGAACCTTCGTATCCTACGATTGAAACTTCTCCTCCTTCATTCAAATTTTGAAGCGTTGTGTAACGCATCAAAATTGGTTTGAAATAGGAGTTGGAACCATCGGCAATGTCGAATGTGACAAATTGATCACTTTCGACAGTGACTTCCAAAACAGGGTTGTAGCCATACTCCTTCCAGAAGCTTCGACTGTACACAACTCCGTTTCTTGTGATCGTAGAACGGTTTATACCGTTAACCTGACTATTACCGAATTCCACTTCGACATGTTCAGGATTAATGATGACGCCGTTCTCGTCGTAAAATATAACGAGACCACTTTTAAACTCAAACTTGAGAGTGTTGAAACCATCAAAATTAAGTACATATTCTGGAATATGCACACGATCACCATTCACTCTGATTTCATATTCTGAATAATCAGAGAGTGCGGTAACCTTTGCAATTCCATGAACATCAAAGGATACACCTTTATAAAAGTCCCAGTAGAAGTCAGTGGCGTAGGACGGGATTTCATATTGAATCTCGCCATTCACCACTTTTTTCTGAAGAAGGAAACTGTTTGACGAACTGAAGAGTTCGTTTCCACCTTCATCTTCGAGGTATGCTTCGATATATACACGACTACGAGGATCATCGAGCGTAAAGTCGAGTTCCTCATATTTGAGGGCCTCGTCAATATCCTCGATCTTCTCGAGTTGTCCTGTGTATTCTTCAAGATGGTCCAAATCAACCCTTTCCCCACGAATAAAAGTGTAGGCTTGGATTGAGATGTCTGTCACTTGAGACAGTGCCCAGACCCTTGCAAAATTCCCAAAGGGAATTTGTTCGGGTGGAACAGTCTCTGGCTGAGAATCATTACAACGAGCTGCAATGTAGGCCTTTGTGATAGGACCAAAGTATCCAGAAGCTGGAGAAATTCCGTTGGCTGCTTGGTATTGAGCCAAAGCGGCCTTGACACTTGCACCAAAGTAACCCTTTGCAACTCCAGCTGGAATTGTAAGGTGACCTTGTTCCTCAAGAAAATTCTGAAGTTTTACAACATCAGAACCCGTTGATCCAAGCGTGAGGTCCCTTGTGAAGCGACCACATACAGAATCAGATTCATCATGGACAACTGGTCCACCGTAGTAGACGTAATCAGATGAATCGTAGGTTTCGTAATTATATGAATAGTCCGAAGAATACTCATACGAATACTCGGACTCCTGTGCAAGGCACGGGAGTCCGATACTGGTCATAATTGCGATAATGCAAATAAGCGCTTTCATTTTTTCTTTTGTCTTTCTATTGTTTGTGTTTGTTGTGGAAATTACTTTCCGTTTTACTTAGGTTCGCCCCAAGCAGATTTGAATCCACTCAAGACAACCCTGACTGGTTGTTTCTCTTTTTGAGGTCGCTCCAAAAGTTTGGCCGTCAAAGGACGGACTCTTTCAGGGACGACTTTTTGTTTCTTCTGCGGCTCCTCGGCATTCGTCATCTTGAAAAAGACAACAGAAATGGCGACGATTAGCAGGAAAAACCCGACAATTTTCATTTTCAAGGATCTATTCATTTCTGCGAAAGAATATCACATATTATATAAGAAGTCAACCCTACACATCATTAATACTTCTCCTTACTTTTTGTCCCGAGGGACGGAATTGAACCGTCGACCTTAGCTTTATGAGTGCTACGCTCTAACCAACTGAGCTACCCCGGGATTTAACCCTGTAAATATAATACATTTTGTCCAAAATTTAAAGCTTTTTGTTTTAGTTTAGATGATTTAAAAAAGAGGCGCACCGAAGGTGCGCCTCTTTTTTATTTGGTAGCGGGGCCCAGAATCGAACTGGGACCTTCAGGTTATGAGCCTGACGAGGTGCCTTTCCTCCACCCCGCTATGGATATTTTGTTTTAA
The DNA here is from genome assembly GCA_964589635.1 of uncultured Candidatus Saccharibacteria bacterium. Lineage (GTDB taxonomy): Bacteria > Patescibacteriota > Minisyncoccia > Phycocordibacterales > JAACPR01 > CAZUCU01. Next base: position 36,453 of record CAZPRI010000003.1, read on the forward strand.
AACCTTTGTATAGATATTCAATGTTACTTTAGGCATGAGCTCTATAATACTCTCTCGGAGGTGCCTTTCCTCCACCCCGCTATGGATATTTTGTTTTAAAACCTTTGTATAGATATTCAATGTTACTTTAGGCATGAGCTCTATAATACTCTCTCGGAGGTGCCTTTCCTCCACCCCTCTATATGATCGAAATTCGTCATCCCAGATCGGCAGGCCGTTTACAGGCCGCAGTAGTCTGGGATCCATGCTTCCCTAAATCCTTAATATCCTATATATGCTATAGGTTTTGGACGAATCAAAATCTTTATCCACACCTAAGGTATTTGACATTATATATAAATCGGAGACAATATCAAGCCCTAAAGCTGTTTCTAAGCTTGTAAATTAATAATAAATTCCAGTAAATCATATGACACATGTCCTAAGACTCTTTAAAAAAGTTGCTTATTTTGAAATTTTTAATCTTAAAAGTGATACAATAAAATACAAGATGAGCAATGTAGAATTCTTGGAAAACAATGAGTTTCATATAAAGTCTAGACAACTGCTAGGAGAGGCAACTACTCCTTCAATGGTTACCCTTCTCCTGAAAACTGGAATCGCAAAAAATGAGAAACAAGCTCTATTTATTATCTTAGGTTTTATTGGTTTTGTACTTTTCTTAACAATCTATTTAGGAAAGGTATTACTAGGAAGTCCTGAAGGTGCTCAGTTTGTGAAGGACCAATATGGAAATCAATATACATCAGAGGAGTACTTCTCACTCTTAAAAGAAGGTAAGGATCCACTCTCTCCAAACTTTAAACAATAAATGAAAAATAAAAGTAGGACAAAGGAAATAGCGACTTTACATCAAGGATTTACCCTGATCGAACTTCTAGTCGTTATTTCTATCATTGCCCTACTGTCTGTGATTGTGCTTGGTTCTATACAGGATGCGAGAACGAAAGCTCAGAATACGAAAAAGAATGAAATTGCTAGACAATATTTAAATGCACTAGAATTATACTCAGTAAGTAATAATTCAAATTATCCAAGTACAAATGGAGATGATGTATGCTTAGGGTATGATGACCTAGAACCTTGTTATGGTATCTACACGGGAGATATAAATGTAAACAATATGCTGATTGATTATTATCCAGATATGCCTAAAAACGATGACTTCATCACACCATTAACTAGTAGTTTCAATACTACAGGCATCTTATATAGTTGTAACTCTTCTACATGCATAATGTATTGGATTCTTTCTGGAAATGATCAAAGATGCCTCTCTGACTCAACACAATATTCACCAACAGGATCTATTTTTACACGATGCACATTCGATTTATTAAATTAAAATGCCTCTCGTTTTCACAAGAGGCATTAGGAAGGTTTTTTTATCATCTTACACGTCGAAATAGTGATATTAAAATGAATACTCCTCCAAGAATAGAAATCGAAGGTTCAGGAATACTGGAGATGTTAATTCCAGTAAAAGTTACCCCCGCGTCAGGAGATGCTCCAGAGAAATCTCCAAAGAAATCACCAGTCAAGGTAAATTCAGGACTATCTAGATTAAGATCGACTTTATAGAAAATTGATCCTTCATCAACCACTAGATCTTGAATTGGGCCCAGATCACCACCGAATATTCCATTCTTATACGATGTTCCTGATATTCCAGAACCAGAATCTACCACCTTTATTAAGATAGTATTAAATCCAAGAACTGGCTGTGATTGTATCGTATTTAGCCCAACAGTAACTGATAGATTTCCTGAGCCATCATAGATAATTTCTGTTTCATAATACTCATCTATCAGAAAATTCCAATCGAATTGTCCCAAGATAAGACTATTAGAACTAGAAAAAAATTCAGCATCTGAATAGACAGTCGAGACATCTGAACTAGCATCCCCATACTTGAATCCTGCTTGCCATGCAGTAGCATTTTCAGCAACATAGTCGTCGTACTCACTTTGACTAATCTCAGTGACTACAACGGCTGCGGAAGCCTGCGCGAGCAGGCCGAACGACAACACCCCAATGAGGGCTGCCAGGATTTTAATGATGTTTTTCATCTTTGTTTTTCCTTTCTATTTTTTTGTTTGTTTGTCTGATCACAGAATGTGATCGAGAACATTGCTCTGTTGCAATTATATACACGTATTTGTATATATGTCAATGCATTATATTAAAAATAAAACCCCTCTGTTTGTCAGACAAAGGGGTTACTTTTTTAATTTTTTGATTATCACCATACCCAACCATATCTTGGGTGCCAATATTGTGTACGATACCTTCCCCAAGGACCGTACCAAACATTACGACTTCTTCTTGATTCACGCTTCAATAATGCAACCGAACCGACTGCTGCGGCTGCACCTAGAAGGCCGATACCTACACTCTGCGCCATTCTAGAGTTAGCCTCTACTGCACGAGCCTGTTGTTCTTGTGTGCCCGTTACAGGCATACAACTAACCAGACCAAACGAAGTCACAAGCATTACTGCCGTGACATGAATCATTTTCATGTTTTTCATCAGTTCATATGTGGAGGTTTGATGTACTCCTCTTTTACCGTAGACTGAATTTATAATTATGTCAACTACTTGAGCTGAATTAACACCTTAATTGCACAAAATCAATTCATTTTCCGGCCACACGTCATCCTTCATAAAAACCCACCGTCATCCTCGGGCCAAACCCGGGGACCCATGTTTTTTAAAAAACCTATTTTGTAGGAAAGATAAGTACAAAATCAGTCCCCTTTTTAAGCAACATTAATAAATGTATCAACTAGCATAACCCAACAGCAACTTTATTATTTCTTCTTTATATTTATCATTTAAAATATGCCCCGAACCATCAACCGTACGGTAGTCAAACTTATCCATATCTTTCCAAGATTCTTCTGAACCAAAAAGTACATGGATGAAATCTACTTCGGGTTTCAGATATGTCATTTTTTGGATATCTTTAATATTATTAATATTTAAAAATTCCAACATTAGATCAAACTTGTCTTCATTAGAGTAATCTAATATTGGGGTTGGTGAAGCGTAGATTCCAAATTTCATAGGCGTGGATTGCTTATATGCAACCAATCCTTCTAAAGAATGTCCAATTACCACAGATTCTTTTTCAAGCTTTTTTTCTATATAAAAATAAATATTTTTTTCTAGTAAATCCACTTCAACAAATTCAATATCAAAAAATTTCTTTACTTTTTCTGTAAGCCAAAAATAGTCATCATCTTTTTTTTTAAAAATATAAAGTTTCTGCATAAAAAAACGGCTTTTGTAAGAGTGCCGTAAAACTCATTTATTTCAGATATCAAACTCACCATCCTTAACCGCCTTGATGAAGGAGCTCCATTCCTTTGAATTGAAGGTTAGAGTAGTATCGCTCTGATCTTTTGTGTCGCGAACCGAAACAACTCCGTCTTCTCTTTTCACAGCAACGCAAAAGCACCAACTACTACCTGTTGGTTTTCCGCAAAGAAAACCATCTCTCTCCTTCCTATTATCATATTCAGGATTTGGACTATAACGCTTTGCAGCATCTTGTTGCTCTTCCAGTGACAATTCAATCGTTTTCATATGTTTAGTTTTGTTGTTTTCCTGTTTATCGTGTACAGGTCTAAATTCATTATACTAAAAAAATAGACCTCCACCAGACAAAAATCCACAATAGTAAACGCTCCCAAGATTTACTTAACAGGAAAAGTAAGTACAAAATCAGTCCCCTTTCCTTTTATAGATTCTACTGAAATTTTTCCTTTCATCTTCTCCACAAGCTGTTTTGTAATCCAAAGACCGAGACCTGTTCCTTGAACATCTTCTGTCTCTTTTGATTTAACTCTATAAAATTTTCCGAATAATTGTGCCACTTCTTCTTGTGTCATTCCAATACCTGAATCACTAATTCGTATTTCTACTTTTTCGTTCTTTTCTCTTACTGTCACAGTAACATTTCCTTTTTTTGTATACTTGATTGCGTTACTAATGAAATTAACAAAAATTTGTCTTAGTTTATTTTGATCAAGATAAACATTTATCTGTCCGTCATTTTCAGATTCAAATGTAAACTCTAAACCTTTTTCCTTTGCCTGCATTTCAAAGTTTTTAAACTCTTCTTTCAAAAAAGGAACCAGAGCGAACCTCGTATATTCAAAAACCATTCTATCTTGTTCAATTCTCGAAACATCAAGCATGTCCCCCACAAGTGAAACTAATTGCTTTGATGAAACACCTATCCTTCTCGCATATTCTTTATTTTCGTCGCTTAATTCTCGTGCATCTCGCAAGAATTCTGCATACCCCCTAATAGCAGCCAGGGGAGACTTCAGCTCATGTGACGCCATAGAAATAAAATCATCCTTAAGTGAATCGACTTCCTTCAATTTTTTATAAAGTGAAACATAGTCAATAATTTTTGCATGCCTTAGGAACAGGAGCATAACAATGAAAAGAATTATTATAAATATTAAAATACTTGTTTTTATATTATCTCCAATTGCCTTATCAGCTTCAGAAAGCGTTTGTCTTGTTTCAATATACCCAGCAATCTCGCCATTCTTATTTTTAAAAGCACCAATAGTTACAAAATTTCTTTCATCATCATCAAACACTTCAGTTGTATAGGAATTATCAGGATCAGAAATAGCAAACTTTGCTAACTGATTTATCTCCTCAATTTTAGAACCTTTTTCAGAAACATCTAGCGATGATTTTATAAAATATTCATTATCAACAAAAGATACAACTTTAAAATCATTTATAGTTTGGTTACGAATAGCGATATTTGTGATGATTCTATCAAGATCTTCATGTGACTCCACATCATCAACATACTGAATCAACGTATCATGGATTGAACCCATTCTTACATTGATCAATCTATCTTGTGCATCTTTTGCAAGAGAAATGAAGATATTTGCAATAAAAACAAATGCAAAGAAAATAACTACAGCAACAATCAATGTCCACCAGAGTTGCGGATTTGCCTTAAGTCGCAAGAAGCCTTTTTTCAACATTGATCCTTGTGTTTTTTCCATTTGGATTATTTTTTTATTTTGAATCGTCAATCTCCTTTTTCAGGTCGGCTAGTACATCCTTTGCATTACTTCTTCCTCCAATAACCATTAAGGCAAGAACAACGATTGCAATCAGTATAGCTAGAGAAATTAAAATTAAATTATCTTTAAGAAAACCACCCGTCTGTGCAGCCTCAATATCGAGACCTACTATTCCAATAGAAGCAGCTTCAGCTGTTTTGGTAAAGGATACAGCATCTGATCTAGCAATAATTTTTCCTGAATTATTTACAGTCGCAACATACATTTTATGTTCTCCATCCTCCAATTCTTTATCTAACTCATAATTCCAGTCTCCATTTTTATCCGTCTTGATTGTCACGATTATTGGAGTCGAGTAAATGTAAAGAGTTATAAATGAGTTTGGTAAAGCTCTCCCCTCAAATCTTAAAGACTTCTTTTCATTCTGCTTAATAATTGAAACTGTCTCAAGTTTATATGCTTGAGTTACAAATGATTCAGAATCCTCTCTTGGATCTTGGAATTCAATCTTTTGACCCGTCGCTGGATTTATTCCTGATAAAATCTTATCTGAATCACTCTCTTCATCTCCTGATGTGGATGCCTGCTCGGGATCAGTATTATAAATAAATTTCTCGTCATAGTCTGAAATACCATCTCCATCAGTATCTTCGTAAACTTTTTCTCCATCTCTATTTTGAATCAATTCTTTTCTCTGATTGATTTCTCCTTGTAACTTTAATAACGTATTTTTTATTGATCTTCTCTCTTGATCAAAATTAGCCTCAAGTCCAGTTTTTTCTTCTAAAACTCTTTCTATGTTTGAAACTTTTGACTCAACAGTGTTTGAAAAACTCTCTAATGTATCAGCATTAGTTACATTTATATTTTTTAGAGTTCTTGATACGGAATCAAAAAGATCTACCCTTGACACATCGACAGCTTTTTGTAATTCAAATGAAGGAGTGTCCATCCTTTTTCTTATATCTATAATATTTCTATCAATCCCCTTCTTTACCTGAGCCCTAACTTCATCCTCAGCTTTCTCGGCTTCAACACGAACTTCTTCTACAGTCTCAGCAATAGATTTTAGATTTTCTTTTGTCTCTTCTATAGTTTTCTCGGTAGGACTTGTATCAAGTTTAGACTCTTCCTTAACCAAAGAAACATCCTCTAAAACCTTAACGCTATCATCAATTGGAGCTAATCTATAATCTTGAGCATATACAGCATTCAAAACAAAAAGGGAGACGAATAAAAATATTGAGACATTTATTATTTCGTATTTTCTAATGTTTTTCATATAAATTTTTTATTGATTCGGATCCTCGCTTCTACGAGGATGATGTAAATATAGTCTCTGTCACTCCTTATTTACATCACTTTTTTGATAAAACTCTTGCTACAGCTTTCTTAATTGACTCGCAGTCCATTTTGTAATGCAAAACCAATTCCTCAGGATCTCCAGACTGACCGTACTGATCATTCACTCCCACGAATTCCATCAATGTTGGTTTATTCTTTGATAAAAACTCAGATACAGCAGAACCCATTCCTCCTGCAATTTGATGCTCTTCAACTGTTACAATCGCTCCAGAATCTTCTGCAATATTTAAAATTGCTTTCTCATCCAAAGGTTTAATTGTTGAGAGATTTATAACTCTTACTTTTACACCTTCTTCATCTAATTCTTTTGCAGCTTTTAAGGCTTCAAAAACTAAAGGACCCGTAGCAACAATACCTACATCTATTGTATCACCCTTGGATTCAAAAAAAGTTTGCGCTTCCCCAATTTTAAAAGGTGTTTCCTCTGTCGTAATAACAGGCGTATTCGATCGTCCTAATCTTATATATGTTGGTTCACTTGTTTTCGCCAGAGCAAGCGTAGCTTTTTTTGCCTCTATATGATCGCAGGGAGAAATGACAACAACGTTTGGTAATACTCTCATTATTGCAATATCCTCCAGTGCTTGATGTGTTCCACCATCTGGTCCTGTGGAAACACCAGCATGAGAACCAATTATTTTTACAGGTTGATCGTTATAACAAATTGTAGTTCTTATTTGTTCCCAATTTCTTCCTGGTGAAAAAGTTGCGTAACCAGCAATAAAAGGAATCTTCCCCATGGCTGCCATACCTGAACCCATTGAGGCCATATGTTGTTCTGTAATTCCTACTTGAAAAAATCTTTCTGGGAACTCCTCTGCAAACCAATGCATTCTTGTTGACTCTGTTAGATCAGCACAAAGTCCTACTATTCTTTCGTCCATTTTTGCAGCCTCAACAAGCCCATGACCCATACCATCTCTAGTTGGAACTTTTTCAACGTCACTATTGAAAATATTTGGATTTAAATTTAAATTACTCATGTTCGCTTTCTATTTTACCTCGTAAAGTTCTCAAATCTTTCAACGCTTTCTTTGCCTCTTCTTCATTAGGTGGTTTTCCATGCCAAACAGGAAGTCTTTCAAAGTCACTCACACCTTTTCCTGGTATTGTATTTGCGATAATTACAGACGGCATATCAAATATAGCTTTTGCTTGATGAATAGCATTATCAATTGCTTCAATATTATGTCCATCTATTTCTTGAACATGCCAATTAAAAGCAGCGAATTTATCATTTAAAGCATTTAGGGGTAAAACATCTTCTGTATATCCATCAATTTGAATATTATTTCTATCGACAATAACAATTAAATTGTGTGGCTTGTATTTAGCAGCAACCATTATTGCTTCCCAATTCTGACCTTCTTGTAATTCACCATCACCGGTTAGACAATAGAAAAACTTGTTCGAGGTTTTTCCTGAATTAATTCTATCTGCAAGTACCATACCTAATGCTTGTGATATTCCTGAACCAAGTGGGCCAGAAGAAGTCTCGATTCCAGGTAGAAATTCTCTGTGAGGATGTCCCTGCAATCTTGAACCGAGTTTCCTTAAAGTCATCAACTCATCAACCGGAAAATAACCTGAATGTGCCATTGTTGCATAAAGTACCGGATTTATGTGACCATTCGATAGAACTAATCTATCCCTTTCTTCCCAATCTGGTTTTTGCGGATCATGATTTAATTCATAGAAATATAAATATGCAAAAATATCGCTCATACCAAGTGGTCCAGCTGTGTGACCTGAACCTGCTTCAAGTAACATTTCTATAATTGATTGTCTTATATCATTGGCTTTCTCTCTTATTTTTAAAACTTCTTTGTCTGTTATATTTCCCATTAGACAAATTATAACAAATTTTCCAAAATTAAAATGCAAAGTGATTGACAACGTCGGACGTTGCCAAAATTATTATTAATATTTTAAAGTTTATTTAGATATTCTTTATGAAATTATAGTAAAAAATAATACATGGAGAGTTTTTTTGAAAATGAGTATTATCATATTTATGTTAGAGGAAAAAATAAAGAGAACATTTTTTTAGAAGAAAATGATTATTTAAGAATGATGGCTTTAATAAACAATTGCAATAAGATCGATTCAGACTCCCTGTCTAGAATATTAAGAAAAAATAACATCAAAGAACTATGTGCATATAAAGAACTATGTGCATATAAAGAAAACCAAACTTCTTTTCTAGAAATGCAGTCTTTTACAATAATGCCAAATCACTTACATCTTATGTTTAAAAGCTTAAGTCCTAAATTTACGGGGCATTTCATGAGAAGAATACTTACATCATATGCAAAATACTTTAACCTAAAATATTCAAACATAGGACATGTCTTTGAGAGTAAATATAAATTTGAACATGTAAACACACAAGAATACTTTGATATCTTACTTAGTTATATAAGGAACAATCCTTTAAAATTATTAGACAAAAAATATAAACACATAGACCTTATAAACGGGATCTACAAAATTTCACCTGAAATAGATATCTTTATTAAAAATTATCCCTATTCTTGGCAACGTCCGACGTTGACAGACTCAACCATGTCATTCATTTCCTGAATTGCATCTGTGATGTCTTCTGCCTTTAGTAGAGCACTCCCTGATACAAAAATATTTGCTCCTGCTTCTGCAAGCTCCTCCACTGTCTCAAAATTAACAGACCCATCAACCATAATATCCATATCTGGCTTTAATACCCTCAATGCCTTTATTTTTTCTAAAACTTTTTCATCAAATTCCTGACCTTGATATCCAATCTTTTCAATTCCCATAAATTGCACAAAATCTACAATATCGAGAAAAGGTTCAAGCTCATCATTTGGTGTTTTTGTTTGAATTGCAATCCCGATATCAATCATATTCTCCTCTTTAACTTTTTGTATAAAAGCTACCTTGTCTCCAGATAAACTTTCTAAATGAAAAATCAATGAACTTGCACCCGCAGTAACCCATTTTTGATATTTCTCTTCTGGATTAACAACCATCAAATCCAAATCAAAGTTGAAGCTTTCCCAATAAGGCATTCCCTCTTTTTGACCTGAAATACTTTCAAAAATAGAATCAAATTTTGAATGATATGGCCATGTGACATTAGGAGTATAATTTCCGTCAGTAACATCTATCTGTACACGATTCACTTTATTTTTTAAATACTGAAGTTCTTTTTTCAGGTAGTTAAAATCTGTTGGTATTATCGCTGGGACTATTGTTATTTTTTTATTCATCTCCACCTATCATTAAATTATCTAAATTGTCAATCTTATGAATCCTTCTCACATGTCTTTGCTCATTAGAGAAAGAAGTCTCGAGCCACAGATCGACGGCCTCCTCGGCCTCCTCATGCGTCAAAAATCTTGCACCCAATGATAGAATATTTGCATCATTATGTTGTTTTGAAAGTGTAATAATATCTTCTTCTGATCCTGCACTTCCATAAAAAACAGTTGCTCTAATTCCTGGAATCCTATTAGCAACCATTGCTTCCCCTTGTCCTGATCCACCCAAAATTATCCCAAGAGAGTGTTCATCTTGAGAAACAGCGATTGCTGCCGGCAAAATAAAATCTGGGTAATCATCATTTTCGTCGAGCTCGAAGGCTCCATGATCAATTACTTCATAGTCTTTTTTCTCTAAAAAGAATCTCAAATCTTCTTTCATTTCAAACCCTGCATGGTCTGAAGCTATATGTATTGTTCGTATATCTTTTTCGTTAATCATATTATTTATTATTTTTTTTAAAAAAACCAATATATACACATTTTTTGTATATATCTTTTTCGTTTTCTTTTTTAGTAAAAGTATTGACAGGAATTTTTGTGTTTTGTTCCTCATACACACCTATGCATGATAACCTCATATATCCAAGAAAAATTGTGAATAATAGTGCCGAAAAAATCAATATTTTTATTAACATATATTGAATTATAGATTAATTATCATATAAAACAAACGACCCTTGTCCAGGTCTACGATCTTTAATTTCTAGTACATATTCTCCAATAGTAAGCCGTGATTTTTCAGCATCAATAAAATCATACTCTTGAAAACCATCTCCTTGCATGATTTGCACAGTAATACCATTTTTATTACTTTCCTGGTCTGATTTTGAATTTTTTACAGAATTAATTACATTTTTTGTCGCTTTTATTTTTACGTCTTTAATGACTACAGTCTCTCCAATTCTTAGAATAAATTCTCTACCCAAAAATTCTTCTCTTTCTGAACCAAAAATATCTAACATCGATTTACCTTCTGCATTTTTACAATTCAAAATAAGCTCTTTTTTCTTATCATTACTTTCGTTATCATTTGTTATATTTAGTCGTAGTGATTTCTGATCATTATAAATAGTGGCAATCCTTTCTTCACTGTATTTAAATAGCTTTTTTTCATAGAGATAGACAGAAGATATAGGATTTTCGGGAGTAAATATATTAATAAAGGAGTTTTCATTACAAACAAAATCTTTGTGCAGTGTTTCATAATTTTCTTTTTGTGCGTTATTTCCTAAAAAGAAAAAGTTATAGACTAGAAACACTAACGGCAAGAGTGCAAGAAGAGACAGAAGAATAGAGTTCTGTATTCTAGATAGGATAATCAGAGATATAATATATATAGGATACCCCACTGAAACAATAAAAATCGTCCACGCAAGCACACTTTTTCCACTACCTGGTGCATCAAAAGACATTGCACCTGCAATAAAAATAATTGGATACAATAAAATAGGTATTAAAGATACTATATTTATTAATGTTAACATTGTTTTCATATTTTTAGTTATTTTCAGTAAAGGAATTAATAATACCTTTATGGATTTTCTTACTTTTTTCTTTTTTGACTACATCCGAAGTACCTGTTGCTATAACATGTTTTACTAAAGTATTTGCATACCCTATTTCATTGTCATACCAAGCTAAAACTTTTACTAAATTTCCTCCTGCAACTCTTATCATGTTCAGGTCGACAATTGAAGCATTTGGATTTCCAACTATGTCTTGAGATACAACTTCTTCTTCAGTAACTTGAAGTACTCCTCGAAACCTATCATCCATTGATGCCCTCTTCAAAATCTGATTCACCTCTTCAACTGTTGTAGTTCTTTTCGCGATGAAAGTTACATCTGCCACAGAACCTGCGACAACAGGAACTCGAAGTGCAATCCCATCAAACTTCCCAATAAGCGAAGGGATAACAAGTCCTGTTGCTTTAGCCGCGCCAGTCGAAGATGGGATAATGTTTATAGCTGCTGCTCTTCCTTTTCTAAAATCCTTACTTGGACCATCCACAATTGATTGGGTTGCTGTATACGCATGAACAGTGTTCAAAATAGCACTTTCAACCCCAATAGCCTCATCAAGAGCCGACATCATTGTTCCAACAGCATTTGTAGTACAAGACGCATTTGAAGAGATGTTGCAAGTCTTTAATTTCTCATCATTAACTCCCATCAATACCGTTGCTTCTGTTTCATCTTTTGGATCACTTTTTGCAGGTGCCGAGATTACAACCTTTTTTGCTCCTGCCTTTATATGTAATCGTGCATCTTCATATTTACTAAATACTCCTGTTGATTCAACAACAACATCTATTTCTAATTCTTTCCATGGTAATTTTTTTGGATCTTTCTCAGAATATATTTTTACTTTATGTTCTCTATCTATCAAAAGATATGTCTCCTTTTTTTCTACAATTAAATCAACTTCAAAATTTGATCGCCCGTAAACAGAATCATATTTCAATAGGTAGGCCAGATTTTCAGGTTCTCCTAAATCATTTATGGCTACTAATTTAATTTCTGGCCTAGTAATTGCTAATTTTAAAAATGCTCTTCCAATTCTACCAAAACCATTTATGGCCACGTTTAACTTTTTATCCATGAGAATATTATAACAAACTCCTCTAGTTTTTGAATTTTACTTATTATTAATAGTATTAAAGATAAAAGCGGCCCCGCTTGACGAGACCGCTTTTATTTAAACTACAGGAACTTCTTCTACCTCAGGTGTATCATCTTCCACAGCCTCAGGTTCTGGATCTGGATCTGATTCTTGTGCGGCTGTTTCTTCTTCCTCCACAGGTGAAGCAATCTCCTCTCCTGATTCTGCTGTGTCATCTGGCACATCTTCTGGGATAGTTTCTTCTGCATCTTCTCCAATAACTTCTTCAGGATCTGTATTTTCATTTTCAGTTACCTCTTCTTCATTATTTGCTGATACATCAGTTTCATCAGTATTTGTTGATGAACTTCCACCACCATCATTATTTGAAGTTGTATGAGTAACTTTTTTCTCTGAAAGAAGTTCTGCAAATTCTGTCTCTGTTATACAAACATCTCCGACACACAATTTATCTGTTCTAATTTCACTGAAGTATCCCACAATCCCATCCGCTGTCCTCGTAATATAATCGCCTATCCAATCGATCTTG
>CAZPRI010000004.1:0-32449 GCA_964589635.1 uncultured Candidatus Saccharibacteria bacterium
TCCCAACTCTTGTTAACACAGATTCCAAAACAGGACTTAAGTCAGTCTCATACGGAAACTTCACTACATACCTTATAAGTGCTGTGCAGGAGCTTTCTGAGAAAATACTCGCTATGACAAATCTGGTTAAGACTAAAAAAGTTGAGACAGACCAAATTTGTGTAGGTGATATTTGTGTGACAGAAGAAGAATTTGCTGAAGTATTTTCTGGAAGAAGTTCTTCAACAAATAATTCAGATCAATCAGATAGTGTTGATTATCAGGTTTTAGAAGAAGTCACTGAAGAACCTGTTGGGGATATAGTAGAGCCAGAAGAAGTCACTACATCTGAAGAGGAGTTAGTAGAAGAAACTACTCCAGAGGATGTAAATGATGAGACAACAGGTTCAGAAGAAGAGTCTGTTATATCTGAGGAGGAGGTATTGGAAGAAGTGGTAGAGCCGGAGGCAGTACCTGAAGTTGTAGAGGAAAGTACGGCTGAGGTAGAGGAGGTTCTTGCGATTTAAATAAAATTTGTTGTGATATAATTCGCAATATATGGTGGAAATTTTACTTATAATTGTTCTGATACTACTCATTCTAGTTGTTATTGGTTTAGTTGTTCTACTAACAAGGAAAAAACCAGAAAATGATGAAAAGAGTTTAAATCTGCTCCTTCAGCAAATGAACGAGGTGAATAGGACTATTGAAAGTTCTCAAAAAAATATGTCTGAAGTTTCGTCTGATCAATTCGCAAAATCTCAGAGATTGATTCAGGATATTAATAAGCAGATGAATGAGCAACTTTTGAATGTAACGAGGGGTGTTACAGAAGTTTCTGAATCCACAAAACAAGTTTTTACAATTGCTGAACAATTAAAAGATTTAGAGAAAGTTTTAAAACATCAAAAACAAAGAGGGAATTGGGGAGAAGCTGCTTTGGAACTTGTTTTACAAAATTCTCTTGATCCAACAACCTACACACTTCAGTATTCTTTTAAAAATGGTGAGACAGTTGATGCAATCATTCGAACAAAAGAAGGGTTTGTTCCTGTTGATGCAAAGTTTTCTTTAGACAACTATTCACGACTGGCGAACGAAGAGGATGAAAATCGAAGAGTTGAACTAGAAAGAGATTTTAAAAATGACTTGAAAAAAAGAATTGATGAGACCGCAAAATACATTCGACCAAACGAAGGGACTCTTCCTTTTGCTTTTATGTTTATTCCTGCCGAGGGAATTTATTATGAATTACTAACTGGAACAACTGGAGCCAGAATTAATGCACGAAACCTAATCGATTATGCATATAATGATAAAAAAGTAATTATTGTCTCTCCGACTACTTTTGCTGCTTATTTGCAATCAGTACTCTATGGATTCAAGGCTTTTAATATTGAAAAATCTGCTTTGCAAATAAAAAAATGGGTTGGACAATTGGATACTCATCTGAAAAAGTACGAGGATTATCACAATAAGTTAGGAAAAAATTTAAACACCGTCGTGAATCAATATAATCTTTCTGGAAAAGAGTTCAAGAAAATTGATAAGGATGTGCATAGGATCGCTGGGGAGTCATCTGTTTTGGATCCGATGCAGATTGAGGATGGTATACTTTCAGATGATGAGGATTAAAAAAGTGTCCCCGTAATAAATAGGGGACACTTGTTATTATTAGAACAATTTTAGGAAGTTTTTTGAGAATACTCCGAAAAGTAACCAAACTAATGGACCTCCTTGGAATATCACTGCAATCACTTTTGCATTACTTGGCGATGTGCCAGATAGCTTTGCAAACAGCTTGTAGCTAGTGAAGATTCCTGTGATTGACCAGATGATCAGGATCATGAAGTAAGGCGAAATATCAGGTAATAATGAGCTCACGACTATAAAAATACTTACTAGGATTTTTGTCAAATACTCTTGCAAAATAGAGTATATGGTGTAGAATACCTTCAACTTATGGAAACATTAAAAGATGTAAAAGAATACGCAGTTATCGAAACAGGAGGAAAACAACACATTGTTTACCCAGGCCTTATTGTTAAAATTGCCAAATTAGATGGTGAAATTAAAGATGGTGATAAGGTTACATTCGATAATGTACTTTTGGTAGACGACGGTAAAATTGCAAAAATAGGAACACCAACTATTAAAGGTGCTTCTGTTGAAGGAGAACTTGTAGATCAAGGTAGAGACAAGAAGATTACAGTTATTAAGTACAAATCAAAATCTCGATACTTCGTAAAGCATGGACACAGACAACATTTCATGAAAGTGAAAATATCAAAGATTTAAAAAAGCGGCCCGAAGGGCCGCTTTTTCCTTACGACTACTAAGTCGTCATTCCTGTACACATAGGTCATAAATTCCCACAGGAACCTAGACCTTTAAAAGAATATCTGTAATAGTTTAAAACTTGGGTCCCGGGTTAAACCCGAGGATGACGTAAGGATTGTAGATTTGTAAGATATTAGTGCCTATTTTCCAAAGCATTCTTGATTGTTTCTTTGTCTGAATATTCTAATTCAAGGCCAGTTGAAAGTCCTCGTCCCATGAGAGTTATTTTAATATTTGGAAATATATTTCCAATATGCTTCTTTAAAAATTCAGCTGTGTTGTCTCCTTCAGGATTAACAGGAAACGCGAGAACAATTTCACTTATTTCAGGACTGTTTGATAGTAATTTTTTGAGTTCATCTAATCTTATAAATTTAGCTGAATCAGTATCTAAAACAGGGAGTACTCCACCAAGAACAAAATAGTTACCATCAAATGAATCTGTTTTCTCTATATTCTCCAAATCATTATCTCTTGCAACAATCATCAGGATGCTTGAGTTACGATTCCTATTGGAACAAATGTCACACTCAGAAGAATGAGATGAAAAGTATCTATAACATTTAATACATGTCTTTGTGTTTTTTCTAAGTTCTGGGATTAGTTGAACTAGTTGATTTACATAGTGGTCATTTTTTCTAAGTAGATGATATACAAAACGCTTAGCCTGTCTTGGACCAATACCTGGAAACTCCTTAAATAATTCTGTTAATTCATCAATTTTATTCATATTTAAAAGTCATCATTTAAAGGATCGTCATGAGATCTATCTACATCGACGAAAGAAGCTTTTTTATTGTCAAAGTAAAGATCTACATAACCAACAGGGCCGTTTCTGTGTTTTTCTATAAGAATTTGGGCCTGATTTGTTCTTCCTGCCTCATCCTCATTTCTTTCTCTGTGAATAAACATAACAACATCAGCATCCTGCTCGATAGCTCCAGAATCTCTTAGGTCAGAAAGTCTTGGTTTTCCACCTCGAGCTTCAACTGCTCTTGAAAGCTGTGAAAGTGCGATTACAGGCACATTAAACTCCTTTGCCATACCTTTTAAGGATCGTGATATTTCAGTAATCTGTGCCACGATATTGTCTGATTTCACTTGTGTTGGTGACATAAGTTGGAGATAGTCAACTATTACAAGACATTTTCCATCCTCTCCAACCTTTTCCGAAATAATTCTCCGAAGCATAGATTTCATCTGGATTATATTAAGACCAGAACTATCTTCGATATAGAAAGGGGCTTCAGAAAGATCAGAAATTGCTTTACCAATTTTTTCAAAATCAATTTCTGTTAGACCTTTTCCTGTTCTAATTCTAAAACCATCAACACTTGATTCTGCAGAAATGACCCTATCTACTAATTGATCATGACTCATTTCGAGTGAGAAGAAAATTACAGGAACCTTATGATTAAGTGCAACTTTTCTTGCAATATCAAGCGAGAGAGCTGTCTTTCCCATAGAAGGTCTCGCAGCGAGGATAATAAGGTCTGACCTTTGAAAACCAGAAAGCATATTATCTAGACCTGAAAAACCAGAAGGCACACCTCTAATTCCATCAGTAGACTTGTGAAGTTTATCCAACCTTTCAAAAGCTTCATGCAAGGCTCCTTTTAGTTCGACATAATTTTTAGTGGATTTGATGTTTGTGACACTGAAAATCTTCTTTTCTGCTTCGTCGAGGATCTCTTCGATTTCTTTTGAATCATCATATCCAAGTGATGCAAGATGGTCAGAAGCTTCAATAAGCTCTCTCATTAATTTTTTCTTCAAAACAATTTCGGCATAGTGTTTGATGTTTGAAGAAGAGGGGACAGAGTCAAGTAATTCTGCAATATAATTTTTACCTCCAGCTTTATCAAAATTGTTCTTTTCTTTTAATCTTTCAGAAAGAGAAAGGGCGTCAATTTCGACCCCCTTGGCCATAAGTTCAAGCATCGTCTGAAAAATCAGTCTATTTTTTGTTGCATAAAATGTTTCGGCAGCAACCATGTCCATAACATCATATATAGATTCAGGTCTAAGTAAGATTGCTCCTATAAGTGCTTTCTCACTTTCTTGACTCTGTGGGGGAATTTTTAGGCTGTTCATGCTGTGTATATTATCACAAAGGTATTATTGATATTTCTTAAAAAATAGAATAATAAGTGGAAGAAAAGGGGATAAGAATATTATACACAATGTTATTGACTAATTAATATAATTTAGGTATCGTATTCAACCGATTGTTCTTCAGTATTGGAACAAAAAACCAACAAAAAAGGGACTAATATGGCTATTGTAATTAGAGGGGATTACCGAAGAGAAGTTGTTATGTGTAAGACTTCATGTCTTTCTAAAAGTATAGTCGAAATGTCTGGAGACTATTCCGGTAGGGGTGTGACTGTCAAATTAACAGAAGAAGAGTTTGAATTTTTCAGACAGTTTGGTCCTGATGTGGGAAATACTATCTATCAGACTATTCTGTACTCTTTGAAACATGTGTTTAATCATATATCTGATGGTTTTCATTGGGAATTTGAAAAAGTCACCAGAGTGTTTAAAACCCATACCTACGGTTTGTGATGGTTTAAAGGTCGACTCGTTTTACGAGTCGACCTTTTTTACATATTATCTAATTCAAAACTGTCTCCAATATCTTTGACTTCAAAACCATGTTTTGTGATCTCTTCCCTTAGAGAATCGGCTTTTTCAAAATCCTTATTCTCTCGTGCTACCTTTCTTTCTTCTGCAAGTATCAAAACTTCTTTTGGTATTTCTACTTCAATACTTTTTGGATTATCGAATCCTAAATTTAGAACCTCGTTATATTTTAATATTGTCGCTTTCTTGTCTTTGTCTGAAATATTTTTATTTGAAAGTAATTCAAAGATAACTGCTATTGATTTTGCTGTATTTAAATCATCATTGATTGCAGTTTTGAATTCATTCAAAGCTTCTTCGTTCACATCACCAGTTCCTTTTGTTCTATTTAGAAAATCATATATTTTATACAAAGCTTTTTGTGATGCCTTCAAGTTTTCTTCAGTGAAATTAATGAGGGTAGAGTAGTGCGCAGTGAAAAGGAGATATTTGTAACTCATCGGAGAGTATCCTTTTTCTTCAAGTTCATCTAGGTAGATTACATTTCCAATAGATTTTGATATTTTTTCACCTTCAATTTGAATGTGATTTACGTGCATCCAATATTTTGCAAAAAGTTTTCCTGTAAAACTCTCTGATTGAGCTATTTCATTGTTGTGATGAATGTTCACATGATCTATCCCGCCCGTATGAATATCAAATGAGTCACCAAGATATTTTATACTCATTGCAGAACATTCAAGATGCCATCCAGGGAAACCAACACCCCAGGGGGATTCCCATTCTTGAAGCCTTCTTTCGTCACCACTAAATTTCCAAAGAGCAAAATCTGTTGAGTTTTTCTTTTCTGGATTTTTTTCAACTCTATGACCTTCTCTTAATCCGTTTATGTCTATATTCCCAAGTTTTCCATAATCCTTGAATGATTTTGTATCAAAATAAATTCCATCAGATGTTTTATAGGTTAATTTTTTATTTTCAAGTTTTTCAATTATGTGTATCTGTTCCTTTATATGATCTGTTGCTTTTGGAAAAATTATTTTTGATCTATCTATATTCAGCCTATCTAAGTCATTGAAAAAAATACCAGTATATTTTTCTGTAATCTCTTCCGCTGTTTTATTTTCTTTTCTTGCTTGTTCTTCAACTTTATCTGATCCTTCGTCCGAATCTGATGTCAGGTGACCAACATCAGTAATATTTATAACTTGATTAACTTTATATCCATTAAATTCTAAAGTCTTTCTAATTAAATCTGCAAAAATATAGGCTCGTAAATTTCCTATGTGAGCTTTACTATAAACTGTGGGACCACAGTTATACATTCCAACTGTCTTACTTGTAAAAAGTCCCCTTTTTATAGGTTTAAATTCCTCAATATTTTTAGTGAGTGTGTTTTTAATTTTTAACATGTTACAACCATTTTTTCTTCTTGAAGAAAAGGAACATAAAACCAGCCAGTATCATCATCGAACCTATAATAATCATGAAATCATTGTTTGATCCAAGAAATGGTATTGATGAAGTATTCATTCCAAATATGCTAGAAATAAGTGTCATGGGAAATGTAATAAATGAAATAATAGCAATCATTTTCATAATCTCATTTTGTTTTGTAGAAAGAAGAGAGTTATTTGTTTCTCTGAGTTCAGAAAGGTAATTAATTGATCCTTCTAGAGCACTTTGGGCCTTGTGGTATTCTCCCATAACAGCCCTTAAGTAGTATGTAAATTCAGCTTCGAAAATATGTTTACCGGCATCTTCGAAAGAAACTAATATTTCCTTGTGAAATGATAAGGATTCTTTGTAATATAAAAGAACTCGGTTCATTTTTGAAAGTGTCTCCACCATCTCTCTTTCTTTACCTGAAAAAACATTTTCCTCGTATATAGCAATTTGATCTTTCATATTTTGAACTTCTTCGTAAATTGATTTGTATATATTTCTAATCATGTAATAGAAAACGTAACCTGCATGAACGCCTATATTGCTTCTGTTTAATATAGAATCAGATTCAAATATTTTTGAAAATTCTAGTATTGCATCTACTGAACTATATCTAGTTGTGATAATGAAATTTTTGCCAATTATAAAATCAATCTCAACAGAATCTTTTTTAAGGGGGCCAGTGTAATTATGGTTCTCAGTTTTTTTAGGAAAATGAAGGATAAGGTAAATATAGTCATTATGAAGATCTGCTTTTGATCTTGTGCTTGGGGACAAAAGTTCTTCCGCGACAACTGCATCGATTTTAAATCTTTCGATTAGGTCTCGAACCTCATCTTTTGTAGGATTTTCAAGGTCAATCCATGTAACATCCTTGTGCTTGTAGCTATAAATCATTGAATATATTATAACAAAAGTGAATCTAGAGTATAGATAAGAAAAGGGGAAAATCGCGGCACACCTTCGGTGTGCCGCGATTAGAATTATATTTAAAAATATGAGATAATAATAAAATAATGAAAACTATCCACAGGAAAACAAATGCGATAATTTTGAGTGTCATACTTTTTACTTTTATTTTTGGTTCTGGTTTTTTTATTGGAAACAATAAACAAAGTTTTCTAGGAAATGGAGTAAGTGCAGAAGAACCACTTGATTTAACTTCTTTCTGGAAAACATTGAGTATTTTGGAAGAAAAATTTGTCGATACAAGAGAGGCTGGAGCTACAAATGAAGAGAAGGTTTATGGAGCAATACAAGGTCTTGTCGATTCTTTTGGAGATCCATATACTGTATTCTTTCCTCCCGTAGAGAATGAGCAATTCGAAGAGACCATTTCTGGTGTTTTTGTTGGTGTAGGTATGGAAGTTGGTATTAGGGATGATTCTCTGACTGTTATTGCTCCTTTAAAAAATTCTCCAGCAGAAAAAGCCGGAGTAAAATCTGGAGATAAGATAATTTCAATAGATGGAGAAAGTGCCCTTGATCTTTCTGTGGAGGAAGCTGTTAGGAAAATACGAGGGGAGAAAGGCGAGATTGTTACTATCACAGTTCTTAGAGAGGGTCAAAAGGAACCAATTACTATAGACATTACTAGAGATACTATTCTTGTTCCAACTATTGAAACAAAAACAATCGATGATGTCTTCTATATTGCACTGTATAGCTTTTCAGCATCGGCTCCGAGTGAATTCAGATATGCTTTGAGGGAATTTGCAGAATCAGGAAAAAAGAAAATTGTACTTGATTTAAGAGGTAATCCGGGAGGTTTTTTAGATGTTGCAATTGATATTTCTAGTTGGTTCCTAAAATCAGGTAAAATTATTGCTGTTGAGGATTTTGGAGGAAGTAAAGAACAGAAAATCTTTAGGAGTAAAGGATACGCTCCGTTTAAGGATAATCTGAAAGTTGCTATATTGATTGATGAAGGTTCAGCATCTGCTTCTGAGATTGTTGCTGGTGCTCTTTCAGAACACAGTAAAGCTGTACTTGTTGGAAAAAATACTTTTGGAAAGGGTTCAGTTCAGGAACTAGTTAGTATTACAGAAAATACGTCATTAAAAGTAACGATAGCTAAATGGTTAACTCCAGAAGGTAAATCAATTTCTGATGGAGGGCTTACACCAGAATTTGAAATTGATTTAGATGTTGAAAAATATAAAGAGGGAATCGATACACAATTGCAAAAAGCTATTGAGGTGCTAAAGTGATAAAAACAATGAGAGACGATTATGTTTTTATCACCCTAAACTCGATTTAGGTTCCAGATCAATAATCAATTAAATATAAAGAATATGAAAGTAATTTTATTAAAGGATGTGCCAAAATTGGGAAAAAAAGACGACATTAAAGATGTTAAGTTTGGATATGCAATGAATATGTTATTTCCTAAAGGTTTGGCTGTAGAGGCTTCTGAAGGGAAAGTTAAAACTATTGAAGAGAAAAAACAGGCTGAATTGGATTCAAATACTAAGGAACAAGAGAGAATTTACAGTTTGATAGACTCATTAAATGGAAAGACTTTTGAAATAAAAGTAGCAACAAATGATAAAGGTCATATGTTTTCTAGATTACATGTAGATGAAGTTGTAAAAGTTCTAGGAATGCCAGATGCCAAGAAATTAATTACGTTGCCAGAAATAAAAGAAATTGGTAAGTATGAAATCGTTATGCAATCTGATGAAAAGAAAGGTACTTTTATTTTAGATATTAAGTAAGACAAAATTCCCTTAGTATGCAATATAAAAAGCGGCGACCGAAGGTCGCCGCTTTTTAAATTATTCTATCCTAAGGATATCTACTAAATTACTTCAACAAGTTTTCTTTCTACAACTTTTGAATCAAATCTAGTTTTTCTTTTTTTAGAGAATTTTACAATACCTTCTTTTGTAGCAAAGATAGAATGAGTTCTTCCTATTCCTGTATTTTTACCTGAAATAAACTTAGTTCCTCTTTGCATTACAATGATGTCACCAGCCTTAGCCGTTTGTCCATCTGAAACTTTAATACCAAGATATTTTGGGTTTGAATCTTTCAGGTTTTTTGTTGATCCTCCTGCTTTAACTTTAGACATATTTTAATTATTATTTAAATTTAACTTATCTCTTTCGAGTAAAATTAGTATTGTGATTCTAATACAAAGAATTAGAAAAATCAAGGGAAAACCCTGGTTTAATGAAATTTTACTTGATGGTGTATTCTACATTTTATTTTTCATTATTGGAACTCTGGTTGTTTTATTTAAGATAAGTGAAAAAGAGGGGATTTTAATGTTGATTGAGGAGACAAATATAGCAAAAACTGTTGCAAATAAAGACTATGATGAAGATACTGGATCTGAAAATAAGTATGTTGCATCAAGTAGGGGAAAATATTTCTATGAAATTGGTTCAGACAGAGAAAAATCCCTATCTGCTAAAAATAAAATATATTTCAGTACCTTTGATGAGGCAAAAGAGCTAGGTTTTAAGCCATATTTGAGTAATTGACAAATTAAACAAAATGTCCTCTAGTATTGACTTTGCTTGAAATCATGTTAAGATGTTTCGAGTTCGGTTAAGCACACCGAACCATTGCTTCAAGGACCTGTTAAACAGGGTTTCCTGGGCCTACATCGAGTATACGGTTGCATATGTAGATTACAGTTAAGAGTAGGCTTATAATACAATTTACTATCGGACTTGCGATGCTAGCAGCATCAATCACTGGAGCTAATTCAGTTGATCTAGCAAGCCTTGATGGAGTCGATTCAACAAATGTTGTTGACGAGAGTATCAAAGATGAGGTTCATTCAGAACCAGCTACTGTTAAAGAAACAGTAGATGAGTACTTCAAAGAAAACCCAATACTTTCAAAAGTTGCATTCTGTGAGTCTAGATATAAACAATTCGGAACGAATGGCGAAGCCCTACGAGGTGTGGTTAATTCACAAGATGTCGGTGTTATGCAGATTAATGAGAAATATCACTTAAGTGATTCCATTAAGCTAGGCATTGATATCTATACACTGGAAGGTAACTTAGCCTATGCACAACACCTATATGATAACCAAGGAGTCGCTCCTTGGGTTCACTCATCAAAATGTTGGAGCAATGGAGAGAGTTTTGCACTAAACAACTAAAAACCTGACATTAGTCAGGGCGACACAAAAGTGTCGTTTATTACACTTAACAAAAAGCACAATCAATTGATTGTGCTTTTTGTTTTTTAATTTCGGTAGGGAAGTTGGGTATAAATTTTTTGCACATACTTTATTTTTTTTATTACACAACGAAGTAATCCTAAAAAAATGAATCATATCTAAACTCAAAAAGCGTACCGGTGATTATAGAAAATTTTTTTTAAAAGATATCTTGTATTGAAAATGTACATCAAAGGGGAGTGCTTATGGAAGAGTAATGCATATATATGTGTGTCGCACAATATATCTTTCCGGTCATGTTTATGTACCTAAAAGGTCTCTTGCCTTGGATACTAATGTAACAGCTAGATTATATAGGAACTCTATTAAGTTCATTGTTGCATTTAAAATCCAATTAAATACTGGACTGGCTACCTTCTCCCAGAATATTTTAGGATCAATTCCAAGCCATAACATTATTCCTGCAAGTAGTATTAGTAATATGAAAAGCCTCACAAAGCCTCCATTTTTGACCTCCTGTAATCGATTCTTAGCGTTTTTATGTTGTATGTTGGTACCTTTTATCATGTAAATAATTATAGCATTTAAATCTCTGTGAAACTTTTTATTTTATTGTCTACGGTAAGTAACTTAGTGGATCAAGATAAGCATCTAGGTCAGCAAAAACTCCTGTGGCGTCTGTGGAAGCACATCCTGTAGCAGATTTCTTTTGCGCAGCATACTTACCAACAAATACACCTTGAGTTGCATAAAGTCCTAGGTGAAGATGGGGTCCAGTAGATACACCAGTATTTCCTGATAATCCAATAACGGTTCCTTGGGTAACTCTCTCCCCTGGCGATCTTAAAATTGACGATAGGTGAGCGTAAAGACTACTTAAACCGTTGTCGTGTTCAACTAGGATAAATTTTCCCCATGCGTAACACCCAGGATAGGCATCTGTATTACCTACACCTTTTATTACACCATCTGAAATCGTTCTAACTTGTGATCCAATTGGTGTTCCAAAGTCTGCACCTGGATGGAATGGTCGTGAATAAACTCCAGGATTCGTCTTAGCAAATTGAGTTCCTCCAAATTGTTGGGTAACATAAATTGAATCTAGGGGCCAACCCAGAAGACCTTTTATGGCTGAAGGATATGATCCAGGATCAACTAATATGTTAAGTTTAGATTCAATCTCTAGTAATGTATCCTGGAATTCCTTTTTTTGTGCTTCTTTTTTAGCGAGTACAGCCTTATAATTTGCTTCCTGGTTCTTTGTAACAGCCAAAAGAGAATCTTTTTCTTTTTTTGTGTATTCAACAGATTCTCTTTGTCCCACAAGCTTTAATCTTTCTTCCTCAAGATTTTCTTTTTCTGTTTCTGATTCTGTTTTTTTAGTGAATAATTCTTCATTTAGATTTATTAATTCTACCTTTTTTTTACCTAAGGTTTTCTTGATTTTTTGAATATTCACTAAGTCTTTTGTAAAATCAGATATTGTTCTACTAGAAAATATCATTTCGAAAATAGATCTATCTTCAAGTACATTTAGTGCTCTTACAGCCTCTGAAAGTGCCCCGTTTGTAATTTCAATTTTATTTCGTTTGTCTACTATTTCTATAGAAATTTTCTCAATGTTTGTCTCGGTTTTTCCAATTACATTCCTAGTTCTTGATATCTCTGCGTCTAGCTTTTTCTGGGTTGCATTTAAGGAGTTAACCACTGACTGTAAGCTTGCTGCTTTCTTTGATGTATCTTCAACCTTTAATCTTTGTTCAGCAATCTCTTTTTCCAATTTTTGAATTTCAATATTATAATTAGCAATTTCTTGTTCGAGCTCTGATACTGATTGCCCTTGAACTGAAAAAGGTAATGACATTACAAAAATCAAAAATAGAAATAATATATTCTTTTTAAGAAAGTTTCTGTATTGCATTCGTGATTCTTTTTATAACCTCTTCTTTTCCTAAAATATAACTCAGTGTAAATGGATCTATCGACCTATCTTTTCCAGATAATGAATATCTAAGAGGCCACAAAACGTCCCCTTTCCCCTCCTCTGTTGCATAGGGGAAAATGATTTCCTTAATTTTTTTAGTTTGAAAGTCATCTAAGTTAATTTCAACTATAAAATTCATAATTTTATGTAGATGTTTTAAAGTCGCATCTGGAGTGTTTTCCTTCCAGTTTAACTTACTTGTCTCAAATTCAGGTAAAGAGATAAGGTATTCAAATTCACCCCCTTCTATGAACAGAGATTCTAAATTATTAATATTTTCTATTCTTTCTTTTATTTCTACTATTGCTTTTTTAAGAATTTCATTATCAATATTTACTTTAGAAGAAATCATCTCGATTAATATTTTGTCATCAATTTTTTTAATCCACTCTTTGTTAAACCAGTTTAATTTTTCCACATTGAACATAGCCCCTCCCTTTTGTAGATCCTCTATTCTAAAAGTTTGTATTAGTTCATCCATACTAAAAATTTCTTTTTCATCTTTTGGTGCCCACCCAAGTAGGGCTAAAAAGTTGACGAAAGCATCCTTAATGTAACCCTTTTCCTTATAATCTAAAACTGATGTAGCACCATCTCTTTTAGATAGTTTACTCTTGTCTTTGTTGAGGATGAGTGCCATATGAGCGTAAACAGGTCTTTTGGCGCCAATTGCTTCCTGTATAAGAATTTGTCTTGGTGTATTTGAGATATGGTCTTCTCCTCGGATTACATGAGTAACTCCCATGTCATGATCATCAACGACAACTGCTAAGTGGTATAGTGGTTCGTTTATTGTTTTTGCAATTACAAAATCTCCAAGATCTGTTGTGTTGAATGTAATCTCACCTCTAACAGCATCACTAAAAACAAGTTCTTTGTTTGGATTCCTGAATCTTATGACTTCACTTCTTTGACCTTCTTCCTTCGCTTCTTCTTTTGATATATAAGCTTTGTCTTCGTGGATAAGTTTCTCGATATATTTTTTGTAAATATCAGACCTTTCACTTTGTCTATAAATTTCGTCCCAACTCATTCCTAGCCAATGAAGACCTTCAATAATATTTTCTTCGTACTCCTTTTTACTTCTCTCCTTATCTGTATCCTCGATTCTTAGTATAAATTTTCCGTCATTCTGCTTTGCAAACAAATAATTAAAAAGAGCTGTTCTCGCTGTTCCTATGTGTAAATTTCCTGTTGGAGATGGGGCTATTCTAACTACAACATTGCTAGGATTCTTCATCCCTAGAAAATTATATATGCATTTTTGTAGATTTGATCTAAGACTCATGTTTTATTAATGTTGAAATTATTTCTTTTGCTATCAATTTGTCTGCTCCCTTTTTATAAAAACCCTTTGCGCTCTGAGACATTTCTTCTAGTTTAGTAAAATCGTCAAAAAGACGATCTATTTCTGACTCTAATATTTCTGGTGTAAGATTGTTTTCCTCTATGACAATACATGCACCAGATCGAAGGTAATTATACGCGTTTTTTCTTTGGTGGTCATTGTTTGTATCTGTAATGGGGATAATAATGCTTGGTTTGTTCCATGCTGCAATTTCAAAGATTGTTGAACCTGCTCTAGAGATTACTAGTTGAGATGCTCCTGCAGCCATTTTCATACCAAGATCATTTAAGTAGTCAAATAATTTGTATCTATCTTTATTATCACTATTTAGAAGTACAGCATCGGTTAAATCTTTGACCTCTTGTATATTTGCTTTACCCACTTGATGGATTACTTGGTATCTTTCTAGTAATTGAGGTAAAACATCAATAATTGCATCATTTATAAAGCGTGCTCCCTGTGAACCACCAAGAATTAAAAGTGTAGGAATTGTTTTTTCAAACCCTAAATATTCATGACCACCCTCAACGGCGGGTTGTTCAATTTCATTTCTGACAGGATTTCCTGTCAGAGCAACCTTACTTTTGTCAAAATAATCTGCAGCATCGGGATATGAAATAGCGATTTTTTTAGCATATTTTGATGCCCACTGATTTGCCCTTCCTGGTGCAGAATCTGATTCATGAATTACGATAGGGATTCCTAATAATTTTCCTGCAAATACAACTGGTACACTTCCCCACCCACCCTTACTAAAAATTACATCTGGATAAATCCAAAAAACTGTCCAAACAGCCTGTACTCCACCAAGTACTAATTTAAATTTATCTATAAGATTTAAGAAAGAAGAGTAGGTCCTTTGTTTCCCAGACATCACTTTTCTATATATTATAGCGTTGTCATAAAGAATTCCTCTGTTGTATGGATCAGGTGCCAAAAAATAGAGAGTAGGATCTATTAGTTTTTCATCTCGAACAAGCTGTCTTATTTCCTGAGCCACTGCTATTATTGGGTAGAAATGACCTCCTGTACCACCACCTGTAAAAACTATTTTCATGGGAGTATTATACCAAATATTTCTGTCTAATCACTGCTGGTTTGGCAACGTCCGACGTTGGCAAAAAGCATCAGACTTTAACTTCTTTTGATATATTCAAGATGATGCCAATCATTGAAAGTGTTACTAAAAGTGATGTTCCACCATGGGAGACAAAGACAAGAGGTTGTCCGGTTATTGGGAAGAGTCCAACCATTGAGGCTATATTCATAAAGGATTGAACAAGTATTAGAGTAACTATTCCAAAAGTAAAAAGGGATCCAAAAATAGTTTTGGCAGAACTTGCAATTTTGTATCCGAATATTCCAAAAACAAAATAAAGTGCTATCAGTAGTGTTGAACCTATTAGTCCAAATTCTTCCGCCAGTACCGCAAAGATCGAATCGTTTGTTGGTTCGGGTAAGCTACCAAATTTCTGCGTACTCTGCCCAAAACCTTTTCCAAAAATACCCCCTGAACCAATTGCAATTTGTGATTGTCTATATTGGTAGTTAACAGTTTGGCCTCCTTCATTTGGATTAAAGAATCCAAATACCCTTGTCTTAACGTGTGGAATTGTGAAAATTAAAATTGTTGCGACTAACAGAGTAATACCACCAAGAATAAGACCTGTTTTTAGTGGTGCTTTTGATACAAAAAACATCGCAATGAGTGGTAATGCTATTAGGAAAATAATATCGAAATCCTTTTGAAGGATTAAAGGGATTGTAATCATAAAAATAGTTGAGATTATTGAAATGAGTGCAAACCAAGGCTTCTTTAAATCCTTTTTATGAAAATTAAACCAAGATGCTATCAGTATTATTGATGTCACCTTTAAAAACTCAGAAGGTTGTAAAGAAAAACCTCCAATTCCAATCCATCTAGTTGCTCCCCCATTCGTTATTCCAAGACTCGGAATAAACATTAAAAAATTTGTAATTAATGCAATTATAAAAAATAAGAGTCCATATTTTTTGATTATATTGTGATCTACTTTTGAGAAGATAAACATCATGAATAATCCACCAAGAACTCCAATGAAAAGTTGATTCATTATTATTCCATAGAATGCGAGCCCCTCACGAGCAGCAAGTCCTGTTGAGGCAGAATAGAAAACTGTAAAACCAAAAAAAACTAAAGCGAGTACTGTCCATAAGAATGGTTTATTTACACTTTTTTTCTTGGGCATTGAAATATTATAGCATCTGTTATTTTAAATCCCCTTCCAATACTAAATCGTATTCATTAAAGCCAACTTTTTTGTAGAATTCAATTGTTTCTTTATTATCAAAAGAGGCAATCACCCTAATCCTTTCAACTTCTCTTTCCCTGCACCAATCTTTGAAATAATTCATTAAAGCACTTCCGATACCTTTACCTCTTAGATCTTCTTGTACATACATATTTTGGACTTCGCCTAAATCTAGAATGTTTCTATAGCCTTCAGACTTATAAATAACACCAATTAGATATCCAATTGGCACACCCTCTTCTTCTGCTATCAAGGATATGTAACTGTCATTTTCTATACTTTTCTTGTAGTACCTTATTGCAGAGTCAGTAGAAGAATATTCAGTATCTATTGTCTTATCGAATTCCATATTCTCTTTTAGACAAAGTTCTTGATTGAATCTTTGTAATGTTTCTAGGTCATCGATTCCTGCTTTTCTTATTTTCATAAAAAAATTCTAGCATTTTAAATAAGTAAAAACACCCTGGCTGCAAGAGTGCTTTTTGGGGTGGTTCTGGGATAAAATTAATTAATACCCAAAGCCTTTAGCTATTAGACCTATAATCCATAAAAAAATTAAGACTAAACCAATGAATACAGCTAAAAATAACAAGAACTTATAAGGTTTACTTTCTTCGAACTCCTCAATATTTTTTTCGTTTCCGGTACTCTCCTTTTTGAATTTAATCTCTGATTCATTATGTTTTAGAGTCTTACTTATAAACTTAATGAAAAAATAAGCTGGGCCCCCAAAAATAATTATTAAGGAAATCACTGTTCTTATTAGTACTATGTATTTTGGTGTCGTTTCTGGTAAAGAAAAAGATAGAGACAAGTTTAGTAGTATAAACATCAAAAAGATTGAGATGATCAAACCGCTAGTAAGTTTTATAAAATTTTTCATATACAAAAATTTTACCACTTGTAGAAACTAAAAAACACCCTTGCTATAAAGGTGTTTCCTAGGGTGCTTTTTCGCAGAGGTTTTTGGAACTTGTTAACTTCTTTGAACAAAAAAACACCTCATTTCTGAGATGTCTTTTGCGAACCGTTCGTTAATGCGCGCTTTCGTGGACGTTGTTGGAACTAGCGTCTGTAATGATAGACAGTTATATTCCTAAAAAATCTACTATTTCTTTTACAACAGTTTCTGTTGGCTGACTTGCATCAATACTAATATCAACCATTCCTTCATCTTTAACCAAATTATGAAATGCATAAATTCCTTCCACCCATTCGCTCGCATCTTTGTATCCTTCTTCCTTCATTCTTTTAATATTTCTCCTGTTAAACTCTTCTCTATCCAAAGTTAGCTGAATAATCTTAAACCCCCTGGAAACTAAATTTCTAAAAAATGAAAGGTTTCCGTAACTTGTTAAATAAATGACATTATCCATTCCCTCCACCTTCTCTTCAAGTTTTTTACGTAACACATTTTCCTTATATTCTAAATCGTGTGGATAGTTACCCACCATTAAGCTCTGTAAAGATTTCATCTTCCTCGGATAAAAATATATCAGTATTTTTACTTAAATATTTTTTTATGGTCGTCTTTCCAGAACACTGTGGACCTAAAATTATCGCTTTTACTTTTTTCATAATAAAATTCTATCACAGTTCCAAGTCCTTTCCTCCTCATAGAAAAATACCCTTATTTTAGGGTCTTTTTCTAAATGCGCGATCGAAGGGACTCGAACTGAAGGCAAGTGACAGAATTAATTAATCATATTATTGAGAAATTACCCAATAATCGCCAACATAACTCCAAGTGAAGCAAATACAATTGAGAAAATCCAGTACCTCATTGTTACCTTGTAACTTGGCCAACCAAGAGCTTCAAAATGATGGTGAATTGGTGTTGAATGAAAAATCTTTTTTCCATTTCGTAGTTTCTTTGAAAGCAACTGAATAATTACAGAAAGAGTTGTAAGGACAAGTGGTAGTGCAATTAGAGGTAAAACAATCAGTCCTCTTCCTTCACCCAATGCGTCAGTCATAAATGCAACAACAGTAAGTGTAAGCGTTAGTGCCATTGAACCAGTTTCAGACATGTAAAATCTTGCAGGCGGTATATTGAACCAAAGGAATGCGAGAATTCCTCCAACTATAAGTCCACAAAAAGCAGCTAGGTCTATTTGATTGTTTACTAATGCAATTATTCCGTATGCGGCAAAGGCGTTTGCAAAAATACCTCCTGCTAGACCATCAATACCGTCAATTATTCCCCCTGAATAAATAAACATAGAAGTTAAAACAAAAAGTGGGACAAACAGCCAACCAATATTTAGATATCCAACTACAGGTATAAAAATCGAACTAACATCAAGTTTTACAAAAAACCAAAGAGAAATAATTAAAGAAAGAAATCCAACAAACAAAAGTCTCTTTCTTAAAGAAAGTCCTCCTGCGATATGTCCACCATTCCCATTAATTTCAAGTAAGTCATCGATCGCACCGAAACCTGCACCAAGTAATAATGTGAAAAATGGAATCCATGTTTGATTTCTTGAAATAAACTCAAGCTGATCAAAAAGTGGGATTGATGTCAGATGCGACAAGAACCAAATAATAAAGGCTGTAGTAAAAGCAGATAACCAAATAATTGATCCCCCAAGTCTTGGAGTATTGACTTCTTTTTCCTTGTGTATTGAATTAAAAACAGTAGCCTCCTTCCCGTCTATTGTTGTCTTCCCAGCTTTCTTCTTCCACATCTTTTTTCTGTATAAAAAGTCAGAAATTGTAGGCGTTATTCCTATTCCAATAAAGAACGCTAGTATTGATGGAATTAAAATTTTTATTATTTCTATTGTCATAATTGATTATGTTAGCATATTAGTATTCAAATAAATTTGAGGCATAGTAATCTGCTGTTTCTCTATAAAGTTTCTTTATATCGAGTTCTCTTTCCTCAAAAGTAGATCCCAGTATAACTATAGACACCGGATTATTAAGGCCAAAATCAGCCACTACTGCAAGATTTCCACCAGCAAGGTCTGTATAACCAGTTTTAGAAAGAAGGCTTCCTGGAATCTCAGTAATGCTCTTATTTGTATTTTTAGCATCATAGATATTTCCTTCTATGTCTATAAATTTTTCATTAAGTACTGTACTTTTAAAAACATCAATTTTATTTTTAACAATAAAATTAAGTATTTTTGTGACATCACTTGCAGTTGAAATTGCTCCGGCTTCTGTATCTAAATTTATATCCAAACCTGAAACATTTGAAAAGAATGTGTTTGTTAATCCAAGTTTTCTTGAAAGTGAATTCATTTCTGCAACAAAACTACTTTCCTCCTCTCCAAAAGCTGAAAGTGCCAGAGCCTTTGCGCCATCATTTGATGATGTGATGAGTGTGAAATCAATAAGATCCTTCACTCCCCATGTCTGACCAACAATAAGGCCAGAGTCACCAAAAGCATTCAAATGGTTTTCTCTTATCTGTAATCGTGAAATTTCTTGTTTATCAAATTTATCACTAGCAATTAGGACAGTCATCAGTTTTGTAATAGAAGCTATTGGCCTTTCCTCATCTCTATTTAATGAGTAGAGAATTTTTCCTGTATTTAATTCAGTAACAAGTGCTGACTTTGCCTTTATATCTACATTAAAGACCCTCTCAGTTTCTTGAGGAACTACTTCGGCAAGTAGATTTGTCTCTGGTTTCTCTCTCAAGAAAATCATTCCTAATATCAAAATAGGAATTATGAATGAAAACACAAGTATTAATAGCTCTCTTTTTTGTAATGTTTCAAATTTATTCATCATTTTTCTTTGAGCTTTTTACAAAAGATTCAATTTGTTCGTTAATCTCATTATACTCTTGAAGTTCAGTTATGTCTCCTAAATTCATATATCTTAAAAGGTCCGGAGTAGCTTTGTACAAGAATGATCTTTCATCTTTTGGATCTAGTCTTTTTTCAATTAAGCCTCTAATTAGTAAATTACGAAGTGTAAATTGTGAATTTACTCCACGAATATAATCGATCATACTTCTCTTTAGTGGTCCTCTGTATAAAATAATAGTTAATGTTTCAAGCGCTGCTTTTGTAAACTCTTTTTCGTACTCACTTTTTTCTAGACCATCTATGATCTCTGAAACTTCTTCTCCTGTTGAAAATAAAACAGAATTATCCGTCGTTAAAATCTTAATCCCTGAGTCAGTATACTTTTCTTTCAGTTTTGAAATACTTTCAATTATTTCTTTTTCATTTGTTTCTAAAAATTTAGAAAGTTCCTCGAAAGTTATTTCTTCTCCTTTGTAAAAAATTAATGCTTCTATTTGTTTATCTAATTTATTCATGCTCCAAATGATGGTGTTACAACGTCGCTAGACTCTAATGATATATCATCAAATTTATCATTTTGTTCGGCTTTTATAAAGCCCCTTTTTATGAGTTCAAGAACGGCAAGAAAACTTATAATCGTATCAGCTCTCTCTTTTTTGCTTCCAGGTTGTATTTCAGAAAAATTCATTTTAACACTTCTCTTAATTCTATTGATTAAATTATTCATCATGTCCTCTAGTGATATGACACTTTTAATTTTTGCCTCTTTTTTGATCTCTACTTTAGGAAAAGTATTTATAATACTGAGCATTATGATTCTCATGTTGTGTGGATTTAAATTTTCACTTGGGTTAAATCTAGGTTCTATGTTTTTAATCTGTTTCTTTTTGAAAAGAATTTTTTTTCCGAATTGATCTTGAACGGAAAGAGAGATATCTTTCATGATTTTTAGAATACTAAGTCGTATTTCTAAATCCTTAATATCTTGTTCCTCACCTTCTTCTAATTTTATAGACGGCAACAGTGATCTTGATTTGATAAGAATGAGTGTTGAAGCGACAATTAGAAAATCTGAAATTTTGGTTGCAGAAAGTTGTCCAAAGGTAGAAACGTGATTTATAAAGTCATCAGTAATTTCAGAAAGCGAAAAATCATTGATTAAAAGTTTTCGTTTTTCAATCAGATTCAAAAGTAAGTCCAGAGGACCTTCAAATTTATCATTCTTGATTTTGTAGTCTTCTGGATTCATTTATAGGCTTATTTTAGCATGAATTTAAATGATTATTTTATAAGTTGACATTTGCATATAAAATTGTAATATATTGCAGAATAGCAAATTCAAAATTATGAGGAGAATAAGTGAGAAGAACCTACGAGAAATCGAGAAAATGGTACTCGATTACTGCAGACGTAAAGCAATTGGTAGAAATGGTGAAATGATTGAGATACATCTTTCTGTGGATGGCTGAATATGGCCTATACTTTGAAATGGAAATTCCGGAAGATGTAATGAACGAATTCATCAAAATTAGTGGGCTGATTGATTGTTCTATTATGGACTGAACCACTTTGAATTTTCAATACCCACGACTTACGTCGTGGGTATTTTTATTAAACAAAAAAGATTATATATCCAATGAACATGGACAAGATTATATACCAAGCTGTCCAACCTTTTGTAAGAGGCATATATCTTTTAAAGAATTGTTTGTTGTTCCAGTATTCCTTATTTCCGCACCATGCGATATACCCAGCTATTAAACTATCTACTAATAGAACCCAAAAAATAATTTCTAATACCATGTGTAAATTATAACACTTTACTTAAAGTCCTACCTTCTTCCTCACCTCTTCCATCTTTGCTTCTGCGATTTTTTTCATTTTCTTTTCTCCCTTTTGAAAAATCTTTTCTACTTTCCTGAAATTGTTTTCGTAATATTGTTTCTTTTCTCGAAGAGGTGCAATGAATGCATCTAGATCTTCAAGTAGACTTAGTTTTGCGTCCTTATATCCTAGTCCTGGAGTTTCATATTTCTTCTTTAATGCAATCTTCCCTTCCTCATCTAATATAAGTTCATGTATTTTGAAGAGGATATTATTTTCTGTATCTTTAGGCTCATCAATCCCTTTTGAATCTGTAGGAATTGTCATGACGATTTTCTCTAGCTCATCTCGCTCTGCAAAAAGTGGAATTACATTTCCATAACTTTTACTCATCTTCTGTCCGTCGGTACCTGGAACTATTTCAGTTTTTTCATCAATAAGTTCTTTAGGTTCTACAAAGGTATTCATCTCAAATTCTGTGTGAAATTTTCTTGCAATTTCTCTTGCAATTTCTACATGTTGCACATTGTCTTTTCCTACTGGCACAACCTCTGCTCCAGTAATCAAAATATCTGCGGCCATAAGTACTGGATAAGAAAAAGTTGCATTGTTCACTTCTTGTCCTTTTGCCTCAGCATCCTTATAAGCGTGCGCTCTCATCAGGTATGGAACTGTCACTAGTGATGAAAAAATGAAGGATAATTCAGCTACTTCGGGAATTCTAGATTGTCGATAAAGAAGAGTCTTCTTTGGATCAATTCCAATTGCAAGATACATTATCATTAGTTCCCTAGTTCTTTTTTCTAGTTCTTCTTTGTTGTGAACTGATGTCAAAGCATGATAGTCAGCAATAAAGACATAGGATTCAAATTCCTCTTGATAGTTTTTAAGATTTTTAAGAGCACCAAAATAGTTCCCTAGATGAACTTCTCCTGTTGGCTTAACTCCTGTTATTAGCTTTGTTTTCATGTTCTCTATAATAACAAACTAATCAGATACTTTAAACTCTAAACAAAAAGTAGAACCTTTTCCTTGTCCTTCTGATTCAGCCCAAATTTTTCCATTATTGGAAGCTAATATTTCTCTAGCAATGAACAATCCCAGTCCGCTTCCTGTGACAGAACTATTCTTTGCGTTACTAGCTCGTGTGAATTTATTGAAAATACCCTTTAGTTCATCCTGCCTTATTCCTATTCCTGTATCCTTCACACAAATATTTACAACATCGATTTCTCTTTTAACAGTAATTTTTACCTCACCCTTTTCTGTGTACTTAATTGCGTTATCTAGAATATTCATGATGACTTGTTTTATTTTCTCTTCATCACCTTTTACTCTTATTGAGTAGTTTAGATCAAAGTCTTCAATTATAGAAATATTTTTTTTACTTGCAATATCTTTGTAGAAGTCAATAGAATTTTCTACAGTATCTACCATATCGAATTCAGAAACAGTATACTTTACTGTATTTTGTTCCAATCTGGTTGTATCTAGTAGCTCGTTTACTATGGTATTTAGATTTTTACTCGCATCAAAAATATTTTTGATTGCATGCTTTTGTTCCTTATTTAATTCTCCGTAATCATTATCTAGAAGCATTGATGAGTAACCAAGGATAACAGAGTTTGGGCTTCTTAGTTGGTGCGAAGCAGTAGAGACAAAATCTGTCTTCTGTTTATCTAGAGACCTAAGTCTTCTGTTATAGACAGAAAGACTTTGTATTAATTTTGAAGTTATTTCTGATGCCTTATTTTCTTTTACGACGCTTTGTATAACAAGTACTCCCATTACAAGTGAAAAAACAAACACAACAATATTTATAATACCTTCTTCAATTGTTTGCGCCCTTAGTGCTTTGGATAAGACGATAATCCAAGCTAGGAGAATTATTAATTGAATTGAAATAACTCTAAAATCTAGCTTAGAAACAGCATGACTTGAATCTTTTACATTAGTAAGTATTACAAAAACACTTGATATTAATGAGACCAAAAGAACTGTTATGTAAATAAAAGAAAACTCCATTAGAAATATTTTATCATGAAAAACTAATCATCTCTTCTGTTTGTTATAAAGATTATCAACATAGGAATTATTAATGTCATATAAAGAGGAATCTTTTCAATTAAAAAGCCACTAAAAGGGAGAGATAGCGAGTACAAGGATTCTATTGGTAGGACTTTGTAGTAAATTGTTAATAAAACAAAAATAGATGCAATTGATATTAGTGTACTGTCCAAAAAATTTCGACCTCCTGAGTGATTATTTGGTGCAGTAAAATTTTTCTTTAATACGAAGTAGACCACTGCATAAATACCAACAAATAATAATATTTTTGTTAAGGAGTCTGTGGGGTTAAAAGGAATATTTGAGAAAATTAAAATTGTTGGATAAACAGAAAGTGTAAATTTAACAACATTCTTTTTTCCAGAATTAAAAGAAAAGATAAAAGTACCAATAAATAGAACAAGAATAATTATTATATCGAGAGTTAAAAATCCAAGTGACATATCTTTATAATTATATCAACTTTTTTGAAAAGACATAAGTTGAGAAGCGGCGACCTTCGGTCGCCGCTTTTCTACAATCCTTCTTTACTTAAATCTTCAAGTAACTTCTTAGCCTTTCTCGATATCTTGGCAGGAATTTTTACCTTCAAAGCAATCAGCATGTCACCTCTTCTATTTTCAGAAATTGTAACTCCCTCCCCTTTTACTCTTAGGATATCTCCAGTATTTGACCCTGTAGGAATTTTTACCTTTAGATCCTTGTCTATAGTAGATACAGATTTCTTTGTTCCAAGAATAGCTTCAGTAACTGATATCTCCAATTCCTGAACTAGATGGGCTCCATTTTTATGTAGCTTTTCGTGTGGTGTGACTTGAATATGAACATAAAGATCTCCAGGTATCCCATCTTCCACTGGTTCTCCAGCCTCCCTAACTTTTAGCACTTCTCCATTATTAATTCCGGGTGGTATTTTGACACTTATTTCAGTTTTTTTATCGGATCTATTTTTGTAAAATGAAATCTTTTTTGTGGTACCTAGGACTGACTCCTTAAAATCAATACTTACATCAACCTGAATGTTTGCACCTTTTCTAACTCTATTTCTGCCACCAAAAAACTGATTGAAGATATCTCCAAGATCAAAATCTGCGTTTCCTCCTTGAAAACCTGAAAAATCAAATCCACCTGTGTTGAATCCGCCTTGGCTACCTGCACTACCAAACTGATCATATTGATTTTTCTTGTTGTCATCGGACAATACGGCATACGCCTCGTTTATTTCTTTAAACTTTTTCTCATCTCCACCTTTGTCTGGATGGTGCTGCATAGCAGCTTTTCTAAAAGCCTTTTTAATTTCTTCTTTACTTGCCCCTTTTTCAACTCCAAGAATTTTATAATAATCTTTTGACATTATTATTTATTATCTTCATTTTCATCCTTTTTGTCATCTTCTTCTACTTCAGCATCCTTAACATTTTCTTCAGACTTTTTATTTCCTTCGCCTTTTGCTGTTTCTGTTGATTGTTGAGTCATCTCTCCTCCTGCTTTTTGTAGTGATGCAGAAAGCTCTTCTGTAAGTTTTGATATCTCGTCTGGATTTCCAGAATCAAGTTTTTCTCTTAGGTTCTTTATTTTCTCTTCAACCTCAGATTTTGTGTCATCCTTGATTTTACCCTCTCCGTCTTTAAGAGTTTTTTCAGCTGTGTATATCAATTGTTCAGCAATGTTTTTCTTCTCAATAGATTCTTTTTTCTTTTTATCTTCATCGGCGTGAGTTTCGGCATCTTTTTTCATCTTTTCAATGTCTGCTTCACTTAATCCTGAACTCGCTTCAATTTTAATTGACTGTTCTTTTCCGCTTGCTTTATCCTTTGCAGACACACTCAAAATTCCGTTTGCGTCGATATCAAAAGAAACCTCCACCTGGGGCATGCCTCTTGGTGCTGGCGGTATTCCATCGAGAATAAATTTACCGAGTGATTTGTTGTCAGCTGCCATGGCTCTTTCACCTTGAACAATGTGAATTTCAACCTGAGTTTGATTATCTGCAGCCGTAGAAAAGGTCTGTGATTTTGATGCTGGAATAGTTGTATTCTTTTCAATAAGTTTTGTTCCGACTCCTCCCATCGTTTCGATACCAAGTGAAAGTGGAATTACATCTAGAAGAAGAATATCCTTTA
Organism: uncultured Candidatus Saccharibacteria bacterium; assembly: GCA_964589635.1. GTDB lineage: Bacteria > Patescibacteriota > Minisyncoccia > Phycocordibacterales > JAACPR01 > CAZUCU01. The sequence goes on from CAZPRI010000004.1 coordinate 25,897, forward strand.
CGTCTCCTTGGATGATTCCCCCTTGTAAAGCTGCTCCAAGCGCAACGACCTCGTCTGGATTAATTGATTTGTTCGGTTCTTTTCCAAAAAGCTTTTTTACTTCCTCTTGAATCTTTGGCATTCTTGTTTGTCCTCCAACTAAAATAACTTCATCAATATCTTCAACCTTAAATGGTGATGATTCTATAGCTCTTTTTGTAATCTCAATAGATCTTTCAATAAACTCACTTGCAAGTTCTTCTAGTTTTGTTCGATTAATTCTTTGAACAAGGTGTTCCGGTCCATTCTCTCCAGAAGCAATGAAGGGAATATTTATTTCGGTCTCTTGTGCTGTAGAAAGTTCAATCTTTGCTTTCTCTGCTTCTTCATAAAGTCTTTGCATAGCAAGAGCATCTTTTGACAGGTCAATAGTAGTTTGTTTTTTAAATTCGGAAATTATCCATTTTATGATTGCTTGATCAACGTCCTTTCCTCCCATATGAGAGTCTCCATCTGTTGATTTAACCTCAACAACATCATCTCCAACTTCAAGAACAGAAACATCGAATGTCCCTCCTCCAAAGTCAAAAACGACAATTTGTTCATCTTTCTTTTTATTAAAACCATATGCAAGTGCAGCAGCTGTTGGTTCATTAATAATTCTTTTCACATCAAGACCTGCAATTTTACCGGCATCTTTTGTTGCTTGTCTTTGTGAATCATTAAAATAAGCAGGAACTGTAATAATAGCTTCTGTTATTTTTTCTCCTGTTTTTGCTTCCGCATCCTGTTTCATTTTTTGCAGAATCATTGCAGATATTTCTTCTGGTCTATGATTATTTTCCTGAAGCTTAATATTTACACCTCCGTTGTCTGATTTAGATATTTCATATGGGGCTGTCTCCATATCCTTTTGCACAGTTGCATCATCGAATGAATGACCAATAAATCTTTTGATTCCAAAAATAGTATTTTTTGGATTTGTAACAGATTGTCTTTTTGCTGTCTGACCAACTAATCTTTCATTGTTTTTTGATATTGCAACAATAGAAGGAGTTGTTCTGTTACCTTCTGCGTTTTCAATAATTGATGGTTCTCCTCCCTCCATGATAGCCATTGCTGAGTTTGTTGTTCCTAAGTCTATTCCTAAAATTTTTGACATACATTTTCCGGTTAGCTTTTAATTGTTCGCGTATTATATTTAAAAAAATGAGCAGTGTAAAGTTATTCTTTTAATGCCCAAACCTTTACTTGTGGAGCTCTTAATATTTTTTCTCCCATCTTGTATCCTGTCATCACTACCTCTGATATTTTTTGATCTAGGTCTTCATTATTTGTCTCTATGGTCTCCACAGATTCATGCACACTAGGGTCAAAAGTGGAGTTTAAGGGTTTAATTTGCTCTACACCAGCACTAACTAGTGTTCGTAATAATTGAGAGTATATATGCTCAAAGCCTGTCTTCCATTTCTTTATTTCTTCTCCTTCACCATGATCTTTAAGTGCTGCCTCAAAATTATCTAAGGTCGGTATTATATCTAATAGCAGTGATTCATTGGCATATTTTCTGAAAGATTTCAGGTCCTCTTCGTTTCTTTTTTTGAAATTAACAAAGTCTGCTTTTGTTCTTTGCCAACCGTCCAAGTACTCTTCCTTATCCTTCTTACAGGCAATTAATTCTTGCTTTACTTTTTTTATTTTCTTTTCAAAATCACCACCAGAATTTTCTAGGTCTGATTCAAAAACAATATCATCTTGTGATTCGTTCTTCTTTTTCATAATTATTTAAAGTAAACAGTAAATACTATCTCTTTGACCACTGGGCTGATTTTCTCGCTTTCTTTAGTCCAAACTTTCTTCTTTCTTTCACTCTAGGATCTCTCTTTAGGAATGATTTCTTTTTCAGTGCCTTTCTTAAATCTTCATTGAATTTTATAAGGGCTCGTGCTGTTCCGAGTCGTACAGATTCTGCCTGAGATGCTGAACCTCCTCCATTAACTTTGGCAGTTAGTTTAAATTTAGTTTCAAGCTCTGAACCTAAAAGAGCTTCAGTAGCAGTTCTTCTTTGAATATCTGTTTTGAAGAAATCCTCAACAGATTTGTCGTTTATTAAAAATGAGTTTTCTTTAGCCTCTGTAATTCTAACTCTAGCAACAGATTCTTTTCTTCTGCCGATTCCCTCAATATATTTTTCTGTTTTTTTGTCTGCCATAATTTTATTATTCACTAATCTGTAACTTCTTCATTCTAAGTGCTCGTAACTTGTTATTTGGAAGCATTCCAAAAATAGCTTTTTCAAAAACGTCCTTCATACCTTTTTTCGCAATAAGTTCTGAAAGTGTTCTTTCTTTTAAACCACCTGGATAACCAGTATACCATCTGTATTTCTTCTGGTCCTTTTTCTTTTCATCAATATCAAGTTTTGAAGCATTAATAATGTGAACACCATCAGTGTTTACCTTGTTTGGTTCATAGTCAGGCTTGTCTTTACCCATTAAAGCCATTGCAGCTTCCTGAGCAATTCTACCTAATTTTTTGTTTTGTGCATCAATTTCTTTCATAATATTTATTTTACAAATTCTATATAGGCCATTTTGGCAGCATCACCTTTTCGTGGTTCAAGCTTAGTAATTCTTGTGTATCCTCCCTCTCTCTCTTTCATTTCTGTTGCGATTTTTGAAAGGTCCTTTGAAGATTCCATACTTCCAATTCTTGATCCTACGATTCTAAGTGAGTTTAATGTATCCTTTTTTAAAAGTGTAATTTGCTTTTCAATAAAGGGTCTTAGTTCCTTAGCTTTCGCTTCTGTAGTTGTAATACCTTGATATTTAATTAGAGACACAGATAAACCCTTTATCAGCGCTTTATACTGACTCCTTTTTCTTCCTAATGTTCTTTTCTTCTTTCCGTGTTGCATGGGTAATCAGATTAATATAAAACCTCTAAAAAGTAAAGCTATTCCTTCAAAGAAATATCTTTTTCTTCTAACATTTCCTTTATTTCAGTAAGACCCTTGTTTCCAAGTCCCTCAATCTCAAGGATATCTGACTCTTTTTTTCGAGCAAGACCTCCTACTGTTCTAATGTTGGCGTTAGAAAGAGCATTTGCTGTTCTTTGTGAAAGATCAAGATCCTCAATTCTTGTTTTAAGAAAATCTTCTATATCTTCACTAGGTTCCTCCTCAACAACCTCTACTTGTTCAATAACTTCTTCCTTGAAGCCAATAACAGCCTTCAATTGTGTAATCATTATTTCGATTGATTTTTCAAGAGCTTCTTTTGCAAGAATCGTTCCATCAGTTTCAATTGTAATTCTAAGTCTATTATAGTCAGTTCTGTCTCCTACTCTCATGTTCTCACCTTCGTAATGAACTCTTCGGATTGGTGTGAAGATAGCGTCAAAAGCTATTGTTCCTACTTCAACCTTATCCTTATGTAGGGATTCTTTTGCTATGAAACCAATCCCATTTTCAACTCTGAATTCTACGTCAACTTCTTTTTTGTCAGCGATTTCAAAAAGTTCTTGATCTTTGTTCATTATTTCGATTTGTGATGGGCATTCAATGTCCTTGGCAGTAACCTTTTTTGGTCCTTTTACTTTAAGTGTCATTGTTTGACATTCTTCTGAAGAGTTCTTAAGTCTGATTTTTTTGATATTTAAGATAATTGAAATAACGTCTTCCTTTACACCATCTAATGTAGAGAATTCATGATCAACACCTTTGATTTTAATTTCAGTAACAGCTGAACCTTTTAGAGAAGAAAGAATAATTCTTCTTAGTGAGTTCCCAAGTGTATGGCCGTACCCTGGGTATAGACCATCAATTTCGAATACTCCTCTTGTTCCAGTATCCTCTACTATTCTTGGTTTTGATGGAATTGCGATGTTTTGATCTGACATAAATTTGACTTTAATTAATTTTTAATTCGTAACACTTTTTTTGGTTTCAATACTATACCTCAAAAATAAACTTATTTCAAGCTTTATCTCTTGTAAAACTCTAGTACCTGTTGTAAATCGAAATGTGACTCAGTTTTGATATATATTGGTTCCCCAATCAATTCAATAGTTAAGTCTTTTGCATTAATCTTTATCCATGCTGGTTGATTGTTTTCTTTTATATTATTTTCGATATCTGCAAAAAGACCTTTACCTTTACTTGATTCCCTTACTGTAAGTTTGTCTCCTTTTTTAATTCTGATTGATGGTACATCAATTTTTTTACCATTGAGTGTGAAATGTCCATGAGAAACTGCTTGTTTTGCAAACGGTCTACTCTTTAGAAAACCTGATCGTAGAACAATACTGTCCGCTCTAGTTTCTAGTCTTTGATACAGGGCTTCTGATTGGTTTTTTACTTTAGAAGAAATAATTTCCTTAATGTATTTAGCAAATTGTTTTTCAGTCAATAAATATGTAAATCTAACTTTTTGTTTTTCAATAAGTTGTTGTCCGAAAATTGATCTCGGTCGACTGAATCTTTTGTTTTTTTGCTTCTTTTGTTCGTTTAATGCAAATTTAGGACCTTGTGTCTTCTCGAACACGGCATTTCCTAATCTTCTTGCTATTTTGTATTTTGGACCTATTTTCATAACTCAATCATTATTTATAAAACTAAACTCTTCTTGGTTTAGGTGGTTTTGGACCATTGTGTGGCACTGGAGTTCTATCCTTGATTCCTCTGATATTGATTCCTCTTGAGATAAATCCTCTAATTGAAGACTCTCTACCTGCGCCAACACCATTAACGATAACATCCACTTCTTTTAGTCCAAGCTTTTCTGCTTTTTCACTCAATTCTTCTGCGGCTTTTGCAGCTGCGAAAGGTGTTCCTTTTTTAGCTCCTCTGAATCCAAGAGAACCTGCAGATGAAGAAATAATTGCGTTTCCTTTTAAATCAGTAAGTAATAATTTTGTATTGTTAAAAGTTGATTGTACATACAAAATACCAACATCAAGCTTCTTTCTAGGAAGTTTTTTTGCTGATCCCTTCTTCAGTGTTTCACTTTTTTGGCCTTTAGAGGCTATTCTTTTCTTTCCCATGATTATTTCTTATCTACAGCTCTTTTACCAGAACCCATAGTTTTTCTAACGTTACCTCTTACGGTTCTTGAGTTTGTTTTTGATCTTTGACCTCTCGCTGGAAGCTTTTTAGCATGTCGACTTCCTCTATAAGATTGGATATCCTTCATTCTCTTAATGTTTCCAGAAACAGTTCTCTTTAGATCTCCCTCAATCGCTTCTTTTTCTATAGCTTCTCTAATTTGATTCTCCTCATCGGCTGTTAAATCTTTTGTTTTTTTTGTTTCTTCAATTCCTAGTCCTTTCAAGATTTCTTTTGCTTTTTGTCTCCCAATACCAAAAATGGCAGTGAGTGCAAACTCTAGTCTTTTTTCGTCTGGAATTGTTATACCTTGAATTCTCATTTACAGTTTCGTAGTTTATCAGAAGCTTTATTTTTTGTAAAGCCTTATAGTCTTTTAGTAATTCTAGCTTTTCCTCCGTATGGATCTATCAGCATTTCTACAGAATCTCCTACGAGAATTCTAATTCTGTGCATTCTCATTTTTCCAGATAAATATGCCAAGATAAGATCTTCCTTATCTTCCACCTTAATCTGGAACATTGTATTTGGTAATGATTCGATTACTGTTCCTTTTACTATTTCTTGTTCTTCTTTACTCATTTGTATTTAATAGATTACAGTAAAATTAATTTGAGTCAATGTAGTCTTGAATAATGATCTCTATTTTATCAGCTTTTGGGAACTTACTTTTCCAGAATGGCGACACTTTTGCATCAGCTCTAGATATTTCTTGGAAAGAAGAAATTATATCCTTGAAACTGTCTCTGTCCTTTCCTTCAAGTTCAGATGCTAGTCTCGCTTCATCGACCAACCATTCAATCTCTATGTCGCCCTCAATTGAAGCTTCTGTTATTTCTGACTCGTCTTCTCCTTGAGTTGAAACAATATTAATACTTAATTCTTGAGGGTTCTTAATGATAGATTCTCCTTCTGGTGACCCCGGAATATTTTGAGTTGCTATAAATCTAGACAAATCTTTTAAATCGAAAACATAATTATCCACAGTGGCGGTAATCTTTAGCTCAACACCATCCTTAGTATCAGTTTCACTTATGTTTGAATATTTTATATCATCCTCTTTAAATACAATAATAAACTCATCATTCAGATCGTTTATTTCAGTGATGATCTGTTGTCTAGCGTCTTCTTTTAGTCCATTTAGTGCAGAGTCTTTGTCTTCTTGTCTAACAACTTTCTTAACACCTTCAAATCCTCCTGTCATATCAGTTAACCCTTTTGCATACATTTTATCAAATTGAGGTAATCCACTGAATCCAGGAATAGTTAAATCTGATTTAGGTGAATTGTATTTAACACCTGATTCATCTGCATAAACTTCAACATCAATTTGTCCTGGAATGATGTTTCCATTCTTTTCTGTATATCCTGGTACTGTTACAGATTCTGATATTCTGTAAACCAATCCTTTCTTGTTCTCGAATCGTGTTCTTTCTACAAGTTTTTGGTCCTCCTCTGAGTACTCATTTA
>CAZPRI010000004.1:32459-33016 GCA_964589635.1 uncultured Candidatus Saccharibacteria bacterium
AAAATAGTAATTGTTCCTGATGCTTTTTCTGTAACATTCTCCTCTCCAGATGGTTTAACTACCGTAGAAGCACTCTTCTCAACGGATAGTATTTTGTAACCAATTTTTCCTTCAGTGTTATTTAGACTTTCATCGACAATTTCATACGAATCTTGAATGAAAGTTTTTTCTTGTTTTGGTAGGATATTTACTTCTGCCCTTGTTCTACTTACAAAAATAGCAAAAATCAAAACAACAAGAATTCCACCACCCATAATCCACTTTTTCATTCCACCTCCATGTGGTTCATCAAAGGAGTAGTCAGGATACTCTTCTCTTTTTGGAGGAGCTGGTGGTGCAGGAGGGGCTGACTGGGGTATCGTAACCTCTGGCTTATGTCTTACAGGAATGTTAACAGGCTCCACATCTCCTGAAGACGTATTTTCTTCTGGTATAGGTCTAGAAATATTACTACCAGGTAAAGGGATGTCTCTTATTGACCTTTTTTGTAACGGCGGTATTACATCTTGCAAGAAATTTCTCTTCATAATTTTAATTTTTTATTGATAAATAATAAG
>CAZPRI010000005.1:0-31371 GCA_964589635.1 uncultured Candidatus Saccharibacteria bacterium
TTTCAGATTTTTCTATGATCTCTTTCTTTAGCTGCCTCTCGAGTTTTTATATACTCATCAAGTTTTTCTTTATCTTCAAAAGCAATTCCGTAAATTCGAGTTAACATCTTATTTTCCTCATTTCCTCTCCAGTATGCGCCCGCAACTCTATCTAATTTGAACGCGTCGGCAGAAACATTTTTCATTGATTCAACATGTCCCCCTCGACATAAATCAATAAAGTCACCAGATTGATAGAATGTTATTTTTTCCCCTTTTTCTCCAATCTCGTTAATTAATTCAAGTTTGTATGGATTATCCTTAAAAAATTCCTTGGCTTCTTTTAGTGTCTTTTCAGAACCCGAAAAATTATCCCATTTGTTTAGGAGTTTTTTCATTCTCTTTTGAATATCTTTCAAGTCAGCGTCAGTAACTTTTTCAGTTCCAAAATCGAAGTCATAGTAGAACCCGTCATCTACAGCAGGACCCAAGGTAGCCTTGGCATCAGGATATTTTTCTAATACAACAGCTGCCAGTAAATGGGCCAATGAGTGCCTAATATGTTCAATTTTCTCTTTCATAATAGAGTTATATTAGCATGAAGAAGGGGGAGAGTGTAGAGTCTTTTAAAAAGTGAATGCGGCGGCCTTCGGCCGCCGCATTTTTTATTTTTCTTTCCTTCTTCTTTTCGTTATTTTTTTCACGAAGGGTCCAAATTGTTTTGCATTCTGCTTTGATCTCGCAATGAAGCATTTTTCACAAAGCCCGTCTTTTCCGAGAGGAGCGTTGTGTTTAGTACACTTTTTACATTTCATAATAATTGTGATTTTGTCTATTTTATACTTTAGCATAATTCCGAGGTCAAAACGTATAAAAACAATTCATGTTGACAAACTATATAAATATTCTATAATATACACAGTTAAGAAAGTTCATTGAAATAAGTAACGAACTGAGTATAGCTTTTTGCTCCTAATATTTTAGAGGTAAAAAGCTATACTCAGAAGGAGTTGTAGTAAGGTAGTCTGTTATCTTTTAGTAAATAGAAATGTGTCACCAACCAATTGGACACATTAATATAAACAGACGGTTTAGCTACACTCCGAAAAAGTGTGCAATCCATTGCCATGGAAACACAACCACAAAAAAACTCTTGTTTAGTTTCATGTCGAAACTAAACTGGGAAGAAGAACCTGGTTTTTATTCCCTGGCGTCTCAGAATGCCAGGATTGAAACGGTCCCCGCGAATCTGTCGATTCAGCGCTACGCATCACGCGTAGAAGAACTTGGAACCCAAGAGTCCATTAGCATGGTCTTTTCTGGCCATGCTGGAGGTTTCGGCGTAGAGGTATCCATCTGTAACAAGATGTTTTCTCTTGGAAAAAATAAATTCCTAATGACGAGTGATTATTATCACTCTTCGGGGGACGAAGACATTCCAAAAACCCTGTTCCATGGTACCCCTGTGGGGTACCTCATTATACCAGAAGGTATAATTAAGAATGTCTGGGTACAGATCTCCGAGACACTGGAGATATTCATCCACGAGTCCTACTCAGCCGCCACACTTCGTGTTGTGGGTTCAAGTGTTCAACGCTGGGGAGTTTGATTCCCGAAAGGCAATGGTGACCACACAACTCGAAAGGGTTTGGTCGTGCTGCGAGGGGACTGGTAATCTCCTCGCAGCATTCACTGTTGCTTATCGTTACTTACTCGCCGAAATGCAAAACAACCGCCCGACACTTTGTGTCCGGGCGGTTTTTTCTTTCCACCTTTCAACGAGGACTGAATAGCGAAGGAAAATAAAATATTCTTCGAGTAGTGTTTGAGTTAGATAAAATTTTACCAAAGGTGAAATTTTCGCAACGAGTTACGCAGAAGAATATTCTATTTTTTCATAGCTATTTATCCGAGAGCTTCTTCATTTTATCGACTAATATAGAAAGATCACCATTCCTCTCATTCAGTTTTCCTTTAACCACTACACACTTTTCATTAATAAGCATCTGTTTGTATGTTTCATAAACTTTCGGAAAAAATACACACTCAATTTCATCGTCATAATCCTTAATTTTTACAAAGGCCATTTTATCTCCTTTTTTTGTTAGAATTTCTCGAACGGATTCTACTAATCCTGGTAAAACATGAACAGTGTCAACTTTTTTATTTTTCTTTGCTTCTTTTATATCTTTACCTCTTGATTCCAAAAATTCTTTATATTGATCCAGAGGATTTCCTGAAATGAAAAGACCGAGATATTCTTTTTCCCAATTGAGTTTTTGTTCAATAGGAATAGGTTCTGTTTTTTCTAGGTATAAACCTGATACATCATCGAGATTTCCAAAAAGCGAATCTTGATTTGAATCTCCTTTAGAAAAATCTTTACTAAATTTTAGAAGTGACTCTATGTTATGTAGGAGCAAAGCTCTGTCCTCTAGTGAATCAAGAGCTCCTGCTTTGATCAGGGCCTCAAGAGATTTCCTGTTCATATTTCTTCCTACAATTCTAGTTAGAAAATCTTCGATTGATTTAAATTTACCTTTTTCTTTTCTATTTTGTGTGATTTCTTTTGAAACTCCTTCACCAAAATTTTTAATTGTTGTAAGTCCAAATCTTATTTTCTCTTTTCCTTTTGATTCTTTAGGCGAAGCCGCGTTTGACTCGGGTATAGCTGCGAACTCAGAAAAACTTTCGTTAATGTCAGGAGGTAAAACCTCAATTCCCATTCTCTTACATTCTTCAACCATAATGGCGATTTTATCTACATCTCCAGAATCAGCTGTAAGGACAGAAGACATATAAAGAGCGGGGTAGTTTGCTTTCAAATATGAAGTCAGGTAAGCAATTCTTCCATACGAAGCAGCGTGGGCTTTGTTGAAACCGTAAGCAGCGAAAGTCTCGATTGAATCCCATAGGTCCTTTGTCTGTTTATCAGAAAGACCTCCAACTTCTTTACAACCCTTTTCGAAATTAATTTTTTGTTCTGCCATAAGTTCTGGAATTTTCTTTCCCATGGCCTTTCGGAACTTATCAGCCTCTCCCCAAGAGTATCCTGCAAATTGCACAGCGATCATCATAATGTCATCTTGATAAATAAGAATTCCAAAAGTTGGTTCCAAAATATCTTTGAATCTATCGTCAATGTATGTAACCTTCTTTGGATTATTTTTTCTCTCAATGAAATCTGGAATGAAAGCCATAGGTCCTGGTCGATACAGCGCAACCATGGCATTAATGTCGTTGATATTTGTCGGTCTAAGTTCCTTTAAAAATCGAGTCATTCCTGCACCGTTAAGTTGAAAGGTTGCTTCAGTTTCACCACGAGTCAGCATGTCGTATGTATTTTTATCATCAAGAGGAATTTTCACAAAATCTATTTCTTCGTCATATAGTTTGTGAATAAGCTCAATAGTCCTATCCATAATAGAAAGGTTTTTAAGTCCAAGAAAATCAAATTTCAAAAGACCAACACCATCTTCTCCAACAGCATGCATGTCGTATTGAGTAATAAGTTTTCCTTCTCCTTTTGGGTCATATTGGAGTGGTACATCATCTGTTAGGGGGTCAGGAGAAATAACAACTCCAGCCGCATGAACACCAATGTGTCGTGCACAACCTTCAATCTTTTGCGCCATATCTAGAATTGTTTTTGCATCATCATCAGATTCGTACAATTTTTTAAGATCAGGTTCTTCTTTCATCGCACGCTTGATACTCATTGGAAAACCCTGAGATCCCATTGGTATTAATTTCGAAATCTCATCTCCTTTTGAATAATCAAATCCCATAGCTCTAGCGGTGTCACGAACAGCTCCTCTTGCGAGCATTTTTCCGAAAGTACCAATCTGAGCAACATTTTCTCGTCCGTATTTTTCTCGCGCATATTCAATAACCTCATCACGTCGTGCATCTGCAAAGTCCATATCAATATCGGGAGCAGAAGGTCTTCCAGGATTAAGGAAACGTTCAAAGGGTAGGTTGAGCTCAATAGGATCTACAATTGTGATACCGATAAGGTATGAGATAAGCGAACCAGCTGCAGAACCTCTGGTATTATTTGCAATTTTATTTTTCCGAGCAAAATCAATCAAATCAGCAACAGCAAGGAAGTATTTTGCATACCCTTTATCTTCGATAACTTTTAGTTCGTAATCAAAACGCTCTCTGAATTCTTTTGTATCCTCAAATCCTCTCCAAGTAATTCCTTCTTCAGATAGTCGGCGCAATTCTTCATCTGGAGAAAGGCCACTTTCGATTTTATAATCTGGGAATTTCCACTTCATTGGAATTTCGACATTGCATTTATCGACGATTTCTTGAGTCGCTTCTAGTGCTTCAGGTAAACCCTTGAAATATTCATTTGCTGTTTTCGTATCAATAAATGAAAAGTCTTCTTTGTCAGAATTTGAGCTTCCTCCACCCCCAAAAGTATTTGAAACAGACATCAAGGTCTTTCTAGCATCTCTATCCTCTGGCTTTAGGTAATAGACATCGTGAGCAGCAACAATTTTCACATTGTTTTCTTTTGCAAACTCAATAACTTTTTCCATCTTCTCTTCATGCCCGTCCATTTCAGGGTGATGAGTGATTTCCAGATATAAATCCTCCCCAAATTGTTTTTTATAAAAAGCTAAATATTCCTTTGCTTTGTCATGGTTTGCAAGTTCTATTGAATTTACGATTTCCGAATTAAAAGAAGGACAAATACATATCAGACCTTTTGAATGTTTTTCTATTAATTCATGATCAATTCTTGGTTTATAGTAGAAGCCTTCAAGATGTGAAGTCGTTACTAGTTGCATAAGATTTTGATAACCTTCATGATCTTTTGCCAATAAAACTAATCTTGTTCGTCTTGAGTCCAGTCGACCTTCTTTGTCGTGCCGCGTTCTTGTTGCTACATAAAAATCTACACCAAGAATTGGTTTAATTTCAGCTTCTTTACATTTCTGATAAAAATCCACAATGGCATACATTGCACCGTTGTCGGTAAGAGCTAGAGCTTTCATTTTGTCCTTCTTTGCAGCTTCAATTAAATCCTTCGAACTTGGTAAGGCACTCAATAGGGAAAAGCTTGAATGGGTGTGTAAATGTGTAAAAGGTATTTTCATTATTTGTAGATTATAACATCTTCGCAAGGTTGAACCTTACAGAGACTTTTCGTTTAAAAATAGGGTTTTGTTGCTCTGAGATTCAATCTCTAGGTTGAACCTAGTATAATTCAAACATGGCTAATCTGAGAGCATTGAATAAAAAAGGATTTGAATATGTGTGTGGGGTTGATGAAGCAGGTCGAGGACCTCTTGCTGGACCCCTTTCACTCAGTTTTTTTGTCATTTCATTAAAAGACCACGAAAAAGTTCTAAAACCACTTTTAAAAGAAGGATTAAATGATTCAAAACAAATAAAGGAGAAGAGGAGGGAGTTTATATATGAAATTCTAAGGTCCAACCTTGGAAGTGTTAATAATAAGCCTAAAAATATAAAAATGACTGATTCTAAGGTTGGACCTTGTTTTTTTAATTCTATGATTTCTGCTGAGCAGATTGACAGATATGGAATTTCAAAATGCTATAAGATTTTAATACAAAGATTATTGAAAAAGGTTTCAAATACAAAAAATACTTACTTTTTACTTGATGGTTCCATTAAGTTCCCAGAGAAAATTAATCATGAGGTGATTATAAAAGGAGATTCGATCGAACCAACCATTATGGCTGCTTCGATTGTTTCAAAGGTTATGAGGGATAGAAAGATGAAAGTATTAGCCAAAAAATATCCAAAATATAATCTTGAAATTCATAAAGGGTATGGAACCAAAAAACACAGGGAAGCTATAAAGAAATTTGGAACTTCAAAAATACATCGAAAGAGCTTTTGTCGGAATATTTAATATCCAATGTATAACCCTGGAAATACCTATTTACAAAAAATAAAAAGTCTGATACATTATCACGACTATGACAGTACGAATGAGACATACAAAATCGCATACAAGAAACAGGCGATCTCACCACAAGGCAGAGATGGCGACTTTATCAACAGATAAGGAAACTGGAACTTTGCACATGAGACACAGAGCTTCTTCAGTTACCGGAAAATATAAAGGTAGAAATGTGATTAATGTAGATAAAAAAGTTATCAAACAAACAAAAAAACAAAATAAAGAAGTAAAAGGGGAAAAATAGTTTCCTCTTTTCTTTTTATATTGTTATAATTTATTTTGTAAATATGGCAAATAGGCACCTTTCCAGATCAGTTGTTCTACAAACTCTCTTTGAGTGGGATTTTAATAATTTTAAAATTAACCAAGCAATTGATTCTTTATATAGAAACTCAGAGGAATTCACAGATGGTTTGGCTGATATTGAATTCATGAAAAAACTACTTACTGGGGTTATTGAAAAAAAAGACGATTTAACAAAAATTATTGAGGAAGCTGCACCTGATTGGCCAATTGATAAGATTTCAAATGTTGACAGGAATGTTCTAAGACTAGGCCTTTTTGAGCTGCTATTTTCTGATAGAGACGAAGTTCCACCGAAAGTAGCTATTAACGAAGCTATTGAACTTGGAAAAAGTTTTGGTGGAGAGAAATCAGGTAAATTCGTAAATGGAGTTTTAGGTGCCGTGTACAAAGAGATTGGGGAACCAGATAAAGATCAAAAATCTGCAAAAAAAGAAGTTGCATATGAAGACATGATTGTAGAGGAAAAAGTAGGTGCAGTTATTTTTGCAAAACAAGGTGAGGATATGTATTTTGCACTAGTGCATGATGTTTTTGGTCATTGGACATTATCAAAAGGTGGCAAAGAAAAAGAAGAGACAGATGAAGAGGCTCTAAAAAGAGTTATAAATGAAGAAATAGGTCTTTCAATTATCGAAATTAAAGAGACTATTGGTGAAAATGAGTATGTTGCTAATCATCCAGAAAAAGGGAAGCATAGAAAAAAGGTTACATATTATCTTGCCGAAGCTGAATATAGTGATCCAAAACTAGCAGCAGACAAGACTGGGCTGGATGATGTTCAGTGGTTCAGATCAACTGATATTCTTGACCTTAATTTTTATAATGATATTGTTCCACTTATGACAAAATCAGTTGAGATTCTGTTAACTAAATAATATGGATACTTTTAATGTTGAAGATGCAGAAAAGAAAATAGGTTTCGAATTTAACGATAAGAGAATCTTAATGATGGCTTTTACTCACAGGTCATTTTTGAATGAAAATAAGGAGAGTGGTCTAGAACATAATGAGCGATTGGAATTTTTAGGAGATGCTGTTTTGGAACTTGTTACAACTGATTTTTTATATAAAAAATATCCAAAGAGACATGAAGGTGATATGACTTCATTCAGAGCAGCTCTTGTGAATACTGTTACTCTTTCAGAGACTTCAGAAAAATTAGGTTTTAATGATTTATTGTTGCTTTCAAAAGGTGAAGCAAAAGATACTGGTAGAGCGCGGCAATATATCTTAGCTAATGTGTTTGAGGCTGTTACAGGTGCATTGTATTTAGATTTAGGTTATGAGGCTGCAGAAAAATTTATTGCAAAAAATATTTTTCCTTTGATTGATAAAATAGTTAAAGATGGAAGTTGGGTAGATGCAAAAAGTTTATTCCAAGAAAAAGCTCAAGAAAAATTTGGACAAACTCCTTCTTATGAAACTGTTGGAGAAGAAGGACCAGACCATAACAAACAATTTATTGTTGTCGTGAAACTAAATAATAAAACAGAAGGAAAAGGAAAAGGGAATTCAAAACAGGAAGCAGAACAGATTGCCGCAATTGATGCGTTGAAAAAGAATAAGTGGTTACCTCAGTAAAATGAAGAAAAAAGTGGCGCCAAAGGCGCCGCTTTTTTCAGACTCTCTATGAGAACTGAGTTCTGAATAAAATAAAATATTAAATAGTTTTCGAGGACTTCTGAACGAAGTGAGTTCCGCAGAAAATTATTTAATATTTTATCTTGTCAGAGAAATTATTCGATTTCCTTTTTTCTGTTAAAATATACCAATGCGTTTAAAGTCTTTAGAAATAGGTGGATTTAAATCCTTCGCAAAGAAAGAAAAATTAGACTTTGATTCTTCAATATCCTCTATTGTTGGTCCAAATGGTTCAGGGAAATCAAACTCCGCTGAAGCTTTTCGATTTGTTCTTGGTGAACAATCAATGAAATCAATGCGAGGAAAAAGGGGCGAGGACCTTATATTTAATGGTAATGATAAAGTTTCAAGACAAAACAAAGCTTCAGTTAAATTAGTATTTGATAATTCAGATAAATTACTAAGAGTTGATTTTGATGAAGTTGAAATTCAAAGAGTTGTACATCGAGATGGTGCAAATGAATATTTTTTGAATGGATCTAAGGTTAGGTTGAAAGATGTTCAGGAAATGCTCGCCGGGGCTAATATTGGAGCATCTGGACACCATATAGTTTCTCAGGGCGATGCAGACAGAATTTTGAATACATCTATAAAAGAACGGAAGGCAATGCTTCAGGACGCACTCGGACTTAGGGTTTTTGAATATAAGAAACATGAAGCATTAAAGAAGTTGGAAAAAACAGCGAATAATATAAAAGAGGTTGAGGTGCTACGAAGGGAAATTGCTCCACACTTAAAATTTCTTAAGAAACAGGTTGAGAAAATTGAGAAAACAAAAGAATTACAAAAGAAGTTAAAAGACTTGTATGTTGATTATTTGAGTACCGAGTCACACTACCTACAATATAAAGAAAAAGATCTAAGGGGGAAAATTGATTCACCACAAAGAGAGCTTTCTGAGATTAATACAAAAATCGAAGAAATAAAAAATAATATTAGAAATCAAGAATCTGGAAAAGATGAAAAAGAGGTCCTTGATAATAATATTAATTTAATAAGAATTGAAAAAGGGGAGCTGAGATCAAGGATGTCTCAGATAGATGGTCAAATATCATCTTTTGATGTTTTAATTAAGCAAGAAGAAAATAGATCTGATTCTGTTATTATTCCAAAAAAAGATTTGGATACTATTTATGATGAATTTGAGATTTATGTAAGGGATATAAGCTCACAAAATGATATTACTGTCCTTAAAAAAGTAGCAAATGATTTGTTTAATTCTTTGAAAAACTTTGTTGAAAAATTTAGAGGAGAAAAGACTTCTGAATTTAAGGAAGATCTTGTTTTAAAAATACAAAAACTTGAAGAAGATAAAAGGTTACTTGAAGAAGAATTAGAGGATCTTAATTCAAAGGAAAGTGACTTGCAAAGGAAAGTACAGGAAAACAAGGATGATTCAGATCAATCAAGTTCTCAGATTGAAATTATTGATCTGATGAATAAGAAAAACGAATTAGAGATTGAGGTCTCAAGGATTAGAAATGAACTAAGAATTATTGAAAATGATACGAGTGAGTTTGAGAGAGAAGTGTCAGAAGGAATTGTTCTTATAGGAAGAGATATTTCAGAATATGAAAGAGTAGATGTGAAAGAAAATATTTTAGATGAAGATAGATCTATTCAGACAGATAAAAGAAAAGAGCTAGAGAGAACAAAAATTAGATTAGAGGAGATGGGTGTTGGTGGTGGAGGAGAGATAATGAAAGAGTTTGAAGAGGTTACAGAACGAGATCAATTTCTTGAAAAGGAAGTTGAAGATTTGAGGATTTCTTCTGAATCTCTAAATAAACTAATTGATGAATTGTCAGAAGAGATTGAAAAGAGGTTTAAGGCAGGTTTGGATAAAATTAATAAAGAATTCACAAAATTCTTTTCACTTATGTTTGGCGGAGGAGAGGCTTCTTTGAAGATTGAAAAAGAAAAAATGAGAGGTGAATTTGACGAAGAGGAAGAACAGTTTGAAGAAGGTATTGGAATAAATATTAATCTTCCCAGAAAAAAAGTTAGAAGCCTTATGATGCTTTCAGGAGGAGAAAGAGCACTGACATCTATTGCATTACTCTTTGCTATGTCTGCTGTAAATCCGCCTCCATTTATTATTTTGGATGAGACAGATGCGGCACTTGATGAAGCTAATTCACGAAAGTATGGAGACATGATCGAAAGCCTTTCAAAAGATTCGCAATTAATTTTGATTACTCATAATAGAGAAACAATGTCACGAGCGGGAATCATTTACGGAGTGACGATGACAGATGGAGTCTCTCAAGTATTGTCTATTAAACTTGATGAGGCAGTGAGAGTTGCTAAATAGTTAGGTGTATCATCCTCAGCAACCTCCTTCATCACATAAAAATTCACCGACATCCTCGGGACCCTGCCTGCCGGTAGTCAGGTTGATCTGGGGAACCACGTTTACATCTAAAAAATAAAAAAGCGGCGACCAAAGGTCGCCGCTTAAATTCAAGAAGTCTTTAAATTTCTCCATCTATTTCGGATCTCATCCAATTCCTCCTGTTTCCTTTGAGCTCTTTTTTTTAAGGCAGCTATATGAGCAACCTTTTTAGCTTCCTCTTTTCTGAAAAAATCTTGAGCTTCTTTATCTGTAATGTGAACAAATTTTGATTTAAAAAATTTAGAGGCGATACTGACCCTGGTTTGAATTAAACTAAAAGGGCAAACAATTTCCAGGTAGGTTTCTTCTATACTTTTAATAGTATAGAGTCTCTCCTTAGACATTGCTAAAACAAATTGGCCAGTTCGTGCCGAATCTCTGGTTACTAAGGACCAGTTTGTAATTTTCGTATTATGTGCGCTCATTAATTGTTTTGTTTCTATCTTGAGATTAACATTATTTTTTTATTAATCAAATAAAAACCCCCGAATCGCAAAGCGGTTCGGGGGTTAAAATTTTTTTTAGAGATATTCTTTGGAGGCATCCTCAAGCATTGCAATACTTGTCTTGATACCTTCGAGCCGCTCCGCAAGAAGATCTTCTTCTGCTGACAAGCGTTTCACATTTACTTTGATGTACTTCTGAACCTTTCTTTTGTCTGTTCCTACAAACTCATCCATAGCTGTGGATGAGTCAAATGAGATGGGTCCAGCAATAAATCCATCATCAAACGAAAAGACGCTGAAACCACTCCTTGATACTGATGTAACTATACAAGGGCAGTTAATGTCTTGACTAGAAGAAGCACCAATTCTTTTCCACCAAAGGAGGTTTCCTTTTTTAAATTTCAAATTAGATTTTTTACTTTTCTTTACTTGTAGTTTTGCACTCATTCCATTCAGGAGACTACATTTCCTTTGGAGTATTGTCAACTAATTTTAAATCTAGTTTCTTCTCATCTAAGTTAGCTTCTTTAACTTGAACTCTTATAGGATCTCCAAGAGTGAAAGTTCTACCTTTCTTTTCTCCAACTAATCGATATTTCTTATCATCAAAAGAATAAAAATCATTGTCAAGATTTGTTATATGAACAAGACCCTCAGCTCCTGTATCGTTGAGTGTTACATACAGTCCCCATTTTGCAACTGAAGAAATGATCCCGTCGAATTCTTCTCCAACATGGTTAGACATGAACTCAACTTGTTTATATTTAATAGATTCTCTTTCTGCTTCTGCTGCAACAACTTCTTGTGCTGAAGCATGTTCTGCAAATTCAAGGAATGACTTTGTCTCGTTCTCAGTAATATTCTTATCTTCTAGAAAAGTTTGAAGTATTCTGTGAACAATTAGATCTGGGTATCTTCTAATTGGAGAAGTGAAATGAGTATAATGATCAAAAGCCAATCCAAAGTGTCCGTCATTTTTTACAGAGTAAATAGCTTTTTGCATAGTTTTTACTGCTGCAGTAGAAATAAGCCCTTCTTCTGGTTTTCCGGATACTGATTCAAGAAGTTGATTGAACTCAGTTGGTTCTATTGTTCCGTCATCATTAAGGTCGATTTTATACCCCATAGCTTGTATGAATATAGAAAGATCTTCAAGTCTCTGTGCATCAGGAAACCCATGAACTCTATACATCAGCCCTTTAGGTTCACCTCCATTTCTTCTTTTGTCCTCTTCAGAAATAAACTTAGCTACCTCTTTGTTTGCAAGTAGCATGAATTCCTCAATAAGTGAGTGTGTATCAAGATGTTCTTTCTTCTTTATTGCTGTTGGTACCATATTTGTATCAAGAACAAATTCAAATTCATCTCGAGAGAATTTGATAGCACCATTTTTGATTTTTCTTTCCCCCATTTTTTTTGAAAGATTGTTTAAAATATTTAATTCATCTTTGTATGCTCCATCATTTGTATCAATTGTTTCTTGAGCATCTTCGTATGAAAACCTTTTGTCTGAATGGATGACTGTCTTACCAAACCATCTTTCCTTTACTTGTGCATCTTTTGTCATTACAAAAATTGCAGAAAAAGCCAATCGGTCTTCATTTGGATTCAGTGAACAAATATCATTTGATAGAACCTCTGGAAGCATAGGAATAGTTCTGTCTACAAGGTATGTAGAAAAAGATCTTGCTTGCGCTTCTGCATCAAGTGCAGTTCCTGGTTTTACAAAATGAGAAACATCCGCAATGTGCACCCCAATTTCATAGTCTCCATTTTCTAAATATTTAAATGAAAGCGCATCGTCAAAATCCTTGGCTGTCTTCGGGTCGATTGTTAATGTTGTAGTACCTCTTATATCTCTTCTTTTTGCAATTTCATCTGCTGGAATAGGTGTCCACTTGTCTCTGGCATCTCTTGCTTCTTTCTCAACAACATCAGAGAAATCTGCGATTATTCCTCTTTCTAGCAAAATAGATTGTATTTCAGTTTCATGATCTCCTTTTGGTCCTACAACTTTTATTATCTTTCCAATCGGATTTTTTGATGACTCGTCCCAAGAAACAAATTCAATTTGAACTTTAAAGTTATCTTGAGCTTTATCACACTCCTGTTCTGGTAAATAAAAATCTACATATGTTCTTCTGTCATCAGCAATAAAAAAGCATCCATTATTTTCCGGATTCTTTTTTACTGTACCAACAAAATGTATTTTTTCCCTTGAAACAAGTTCAATAATCTCTGCCTGCTTTCTATCTTTTTTAATTTCGTCCAATACTCGAACTTTTACCTTATCTTTATGAAAGGTTTTCTTTGTTCTTTCTGGTTGAATCTCAATAAATTCTTCTGTGTCTGGGTGAATAAAATATCCATATCCTCCTGAATTAATGTTAATTGGTAGTTCGAGTTCTTTTCGCATCTCGAGCGTAGTCGAGTCGTTGTTTTTTTCAATCATGATTATGTACATAATAAGTTATACAAGGCTTTATTTCAAGGAAAAAAGTTGATGCCTTTGAGTATGGATCATGAAATGGGTTTAGAATAATAATCTATGACAGGTTTAGCTCTGGGCTGGTAATACAATAAAACCTTTAAAATAAACAAATTATTTTTAAAAGCTCTGGGTATGCTCAGAGCTTTTAAAGAGTATTAAAATTTCCAGGAAAATACATAGTCATAATAAGGTGAATATATGTTTTTTTATTGACTCATTTAAAACTCTCTGCTACTATACACCGCATGTTAAAAATCAGATTACAAAGAGTAGGAAAGAAACACGAACCCGTTTTTCGAGTGGTTGTTTGTGATTCAAAAAGAGGTCCTAAAAGTGGAGATAATTTAGAAATTCTTGGTTCATATGATCCGAGAGAAAAGAATGAAACTAAGATTGACGGTGAAAGAGCAAAACACTGGATTTCAAATGGTGCTCAAGTTTCTGATACTGTAAACAACCTATTAATTAATTTAGGAATTATTGATGGAAAGAAAATTAATGTTCTTCCAAAAAAATCTCCAATAATTGACGAAGAAAAAATAAAAGCTGAAAAGGAAGCTGAGGAAGCAAAAAAGGCCGCAGAAGAAGCTCCTACTGAAGAAGTTGTAGAAGAAGCTAAAGAAGAGGTTCCCGCTGTTGAAGAAACTCCTGCAGAAGAAAAAGTTGATGAGGTTCCAGTTACTGAAGAAGCTTCAGAAGAAAAGAAAGAAGCTTAAATACTATCTTCCGTCATCCAATCTCTACCACTCGTCATCCCTGTGAAGACAGGGACCCATGCCTTTTTTAAACTATCTTAAGTAATATTTTTAAGGTCTAGGTTCCTGCCTACGCAGGAATGACAGTTTGGAAGTGTTTACCTTTTTACGTATTTATAAGATAATTAGATTGTGTGCAAAGCACGCGGTTTATAGATAACTACATAAAAAATGAAAGAACTCGATCAAGAATTTCTTGAGTATGTTATAAAGACTCTTGTTGAAAAGCCAGAAAAAGTTGAAATAACAAGAACTGTTGATGAAATGGGAGTTCTACTTACTCTTAAAGTAGATCAAGAGGATATGGGAAAAATTATCGGGAGAGATGGTAACACCGCAAAAGCTGTTAGAACTCTTCTACGAGTAGTTGGAATGAAAAACAATGCTCGGGTTAACCTAAAAATTAATGAGCCAGACGGAAAAACTGGTGGAGAAGTAAAGACTGTCGATGAGGTAGTCGATGCATTAAAGATATAGATAAAGATAGAAGAAAAAAGTGAGAAGTAAAAGAACCTTCTTGCTTTTTTCTTTTTACTTCTTACTATATGTATATGAATTTCCACGTAATTACATTATTCCCAGAATCATTTGATTCATATCTAAACGCCTCCATTTTGAAGCGAGCAATTTTTGATAAAAAAATAAAAGTTAATTTTTATAACCCAAAAGATTTTATCAAAGGAAATCAAAGAGCTGATGATAAACCATATGGCGGAGGTCCCGGAATGGTTATGCGAGCCGAACCTGTAATTAAAGCAATTTCTAAAGCTGTCGGAAAAAAGAAAAAGGTAAAGATTCTTTTTATGTCACCAGGTGGAAAACGGTTTGACAATAAAATCGCAAAAAAATATGCAGATGAAACAAAACACATTGTTATTGTCTGCGGACGATATGAGGGAATTGATTCTCGAATCAAGGAAGTTTTTAAAATGGAGGAAGTCACTGTTGGGCCATATGTTTTAACAGGTGGAGAATTACCAGCCTTGATCATCATGGATACAGTTTCAAGACAAATAAGGGGAGTTTTAGGGGATTTTGATTCAGTAGAAGAGAATAGAGTCTCTAGTTCAGTGTGCTATACAAGACCTGAAGAATTTACCTTTAAAGGAAAAAAATACAAGGTACCAGAAGTACTTTTGAGTGGAAATCATGCAGAAATTGAAAAATGGAGAGTGAATAAATAATTTATTGATACCAACTAATGTTATACAAGATCAGCAGGACTTTCACATTCTGCAGTAGTCATATATTCAAGCTTTTAAACCAAACTATGTTTATTATTTGCTTTAATTTCTTACTTCTAAAATAAAAATAAAGAAATATACTTACTGTGCATAAGTTCAAAATTAGGTGTGTTAAAATCAATTTAATGCAGAAAAAACTAACCAAAAAAGAAAGAGAGGAAAATGTTACAAAGGGTTATTTACAAGACCAAAATTACGTAACAAAAGATTTTTTAAAATCACAAAATTATGTGACTGCAGACATGCTCCGTCAAACAGAAAGAAATCTGGGAGTAATGTTCGAGGCTCAAAACGATAAAATTGAAATGTTTGCCGAGGCAGTTATGGGAAGATTTGAAATATTAGAGAATAAAATGGATGGTTTTAATAAAAGGCTGGTTTTCGTAGAGAGAAAATTAAATATTTCGGCTTGACTCAGGATATGATTTCGATTAAGATAGTGACAACGATTGAGTATTGAAAGGATAACAAAGGGTTTTATTTTAAAACAAACAGTTAAATAAGTTAGACAACAATAGTTTCACTAGTGTGAAATTATTATAATGTTGTCTATTTTTGCGTAATTAATAATATATAAAATAGGTGCAATTTATGGAAAAAAAGCTATTAGACCTTAACGACGTAAGCAGAAGACCAAAAAAGTACTTTTCAAAGTACAAAAAACCACTAGTTGAACTTCCAAATCTCTTTGAAGGGCAAATTAAGTCATACAAATGGTTAATTCAAGAAGGAATTCAACAAATATTAGAAGAATATTCTCCAATTGTTGATTATTCAGGAAAGAAGTTCGAAATGGAATTTCTTGGTTTTGATATTGAAGAACCAAAATATGATGAGAGATATGCAAGAAAAAACAAGTTAACATACGAAGCTCCTATGAAGGTTCGAGTTAAGCTTCTAAACAAAACTTTCAACTCAGAAAAAGAACAAGAAATCTTTATGACAGATTTTCCACTAATGACAAAACATGGAACTTTTATCATTAACGGAATCGAAAGAGTAATTGTCCCTCAGTTAGCTAGATCTTTCGGAGTTATTTTTACGTCAAATGATATTAAAGGAAGAAACTACTTCGGAGCTAAAATTATTCCAGCTAGAGGTGCTTGGATTGAATTCGAGACTGATCAAAACGGTCTCTTTTTTGTTCGAATCGATAAAAATAGAAAATTCCCTGCTACTACATTCCTTAGAGTTCTTGGAGCAGAAACAGATAAAGACATCCTAAACCTATTTAAGGGTGATGATGATACTGTCGAATCTATTAAACTTACACTTGAGAAAGATGAAGTAAAGACAAGAGATGAAGCTTATATTGATGTCTATAAAAGACTTAGAGATGGTGATCTTGCAACCCTTGATAATGCAAAGGAGTTTGTTGATTCAATCATTAATAAGGAAAGATATGATTTTTCAAAGGTAGGTAGATTTAAATTCAATAACAGATTTGGTCTCCCAACTACAGAAAAAGCTCTAGAAAATAGACTAATTACACTTGACGATATTGTAATTATCTTTAAGAACATTACAAAACTTAATTCAGATATTCACTCACAAGCTGATGATATCGATCACATGGGATCAAGAAGAGTTCGATTTGTTGGAGAAATGCTTCAGCAAAAAGTTAGAACAGGTATGACACAAATCAAGAGAAACATTCAAAACAGAATGTCTACAATTGAAACTGATTCAACACTTCCTGTTAACTTTATATCTCCTCGACCTATGCAAGCAAGAGTTAAAGAATTCTTCACAACAAACCAATTGTCACAGTTCATGCAGCAAGAAAATGTTCTTCACGAAATCGAACACCTTAGAACTATTTCTGCGCTTGGACCCGGGGGACTTACAAGAGAAAGAGCTGGTCTTGAAGTTCGAGATGTGCATCCTTCACAATACGGAAGAGTTTGTCCTATTCAAACACCCGAAGGTCAAAACATTGGTCTGATTTTGAGATTTACAAATTACTCAAGAACAAATGATTTTGGTCTTATTGAGACGCCATACGCAAAAGTTAAAGATGGAAAACCAACAAAGGAAATTGTCTATCTAAACGCTCTTGAAGAGGAGGGATTTAATATTTCTCATGCAGCTGTTGAATTAGACGACAAGGGAGAATTCAAGGAAAAATATTTGAATGTAAGACATAGTGGAAAACCAACTATTGTAAAAGCTGAAGAGGTTGATTATATAGATGTTTCTTCAAACCAAGCATTTTCTATTGCTACATCAATGGTTCCATTCTTAAACCATGATGAGGCTAACCGAGCACTTATGGCCTCAAACATGCAAAAGCAAGCTATACCACTTCTTCAAGCTGAAGCACCTCTTGTTGCAACAGGAACAGAAGAATTAGCCTTGAAAAATTCAACAAGATTAGTTATTGCTGAGGTTGATGGAGAAATCACATACGTTGATGCGAATAAAATTGAAATGAAGGATGTAAAGAATAAAAAATATTCTTACATTCTAAATATTTTCTCAAGAACAAACTCATTTACAGCTGATCATCAAAGACCAATAATTTCAGTTGGAGACAAGGTAAAGAAGGGAACTGTACTTGCTGACACATCTTCAACAAGCGGAGGTCAAATTTCTCTAGGTAAAAACCTTCTTGTTGCCTTTATGTCATGGTCAGGATTTAACTATGAGGATGCGATTATTATTAATCAAAAACTTGTAAAAGATTCAACACTTTCATCAATTCATATGGAAGAAGTTGTAATTTCCGTTCGAGATACAAAATTAGGTCCGGAACAAACAACACCTGATATTCCAAACGTCTCAGAAAATAAACTTAAAAATCTGGATGCAGAGGGAATTATTAGAATTGGTGCTGAGGTAAAGCCTGGGGACATTCTTGTTGGAAAAATTACTCCAAAAGGTGAAACTCAACTAACACCAGAAGAAAGACTTCTTCGATCAATCTTTGGAGATAAAGCTCGAGACGTTAAGGATACTTCACAGAGAGTTGAAGGAGGTATGCAAGGAAGAGTTGTTGGTATAAGAATCTTCTCAAGAGAAAATGGAGACAAAATGGAATCTGGAATCCTAAAAAGAATCCATGTTGAAATTGCTCAGGTAAGAAATATTCAAGTAGGAGATAAGCTTGCTGGACGACACGGTAACAAAGGAGTTATCGCTAGAATTCTTCCAGAGGAAGATATGCCACATATGGAAGACGGAAGTCCTGTGGACATTATTTTGACACCTCTTGGAGTTCCATCAAGAATGAACCTTGGACAAATTCTTGAACTTCATTTAGGTCTTGCTGCAAACACACTTGGTTACCAAGCTATCGTTCCTGCTTTTGGAGGAGCTACTGCAGAAGAAATTAAAGATGAACTTGAATCAGCTGGATACAATAGAACAGGTAAAATGCCTCTATTTGATGGACGAACTGGAGAAAAATTTGAACAAGATATATCAGTTGGATATATGTATATTCTAAAACTCCATCACATGGTGGAAGACAAGATTCACATGAGATCAACAGGTCCTTACTCTTTGATTACTCAACAACCACTAGGAGGTAGAGCTCAAAACGGAGGACAAAGATTTGGAGAGATGGAGGTGTGGGCCCTACTTGGTCATGGTGCTGCTCATACACTTCGAGAAATGCTTACATATAAATCTGACGATATTGTTGGTCGTTCAGCAGCTTTCGATTCTATTGTAAAAGGAGAACCTATTGTTCAGTCAAATGTTCCTGCTTCCTTCTCTGTTCTTGTTAAAAACTTGAAGGGATTAGGACTAGAAGTTCATTTATCAGACGAAGAAACTGACGAAGTTAAAAAATAATATTAGGCATATGAAAAATCAAACAGAAAACAAAAACAAATTTGCTAATATACAATTACAGTTAGCATCGCCAGAGAAAATTCTAAGCTGGTCATATGGAGAGGTTACAAAACCTGAAACAATAAACTATAGAACTCAAAGAAGTGAAAAGCACGGTCTTTTTGATGAAAAGATTTTTGGTCCAGAAAAAGATTATGAATGTTATTGTGGAAAATATAAGGGGATTAGATATAAGGGTGTGGAGTGTGAGAAGTGTGGAGTTGAAATTACGCGTGCAATCGTTCGAAGAGAAAGAATGGGACATATTGAACTTTCAACACCTGTTGCACACATCTGGTTTCTAAGAGCTATGCCTTCTAGAATAGCTATGGTTTTAGGAATGACACAATCAGCTGTAGAAAAAGTTGTTTACTTTGCTGGTTACCTAGTTACAAAAGTTAATGAGGAAGAAAGGGCGAAATTTATAAAAGAACTTGATGGGGAATACAAGTCAAAACTAAAAACTTCACAAGATCAAAAAACAAAAGATGCCCTAAAGAAATTGTTTACTGAAACAAAAAAAGAATTGGATAGTATCCAAAAAGGAGAAGTTCTTGATGAGATTGCATACCACAAATTCTCAATGAAATATTCAACACTATTTGAAGCTCAAATTGGAGCCGAAGCCGTTTATAATATTTTTAAAGAAATTGATTTAAATAAACTCCTAAAGAATTTAATTGAATCAATCGATACTACAACTGGAGCAAACAAAGAGAGATTAAATAAAAGAATTTCAGTAGTAACAGCCATGATCAAGTCAGATATTAGACCTGAGTGGATGTTTATGACAAGGCTTCCTGTTATACCACCAGCTCTTCGACCTATGGTTGCGCTTGATGGGGGACGATCAGCTACATCTGATGTAAACGATCTTTACAGAAGAGTAATCAACAGAAATAATAGACTTAAGAAACTTAAAGATATTCATGCTCCTGAGGTTATTTTAAGAAACGAGAAAAGAATTCTTCAAGAAGCTGTTGATTCTTTGATTGATAATTCAATGAGAAGAGGGAATCAAGCATACGCTGGATCAAATCCTGCACAAAAGAGACCATTGAAATCTCTAGCTGATAACCTAAAGGGTAAAAAAGGACTATTCAGACAAAACCTACTTGGAAAACGAGTTGACTATTCAGGACGATCTGTAATTGTTGTTGGTCCAAACTTGAATCTAAATCAATGTGGACTTCCAAAGAAAATGGCACTTGAACTTTTCAGACCATATGTTATTTCAGGACTTATTAGAAAAGAATTTGCCTTCAACGTTAGAGGAGCCGGAAGACTTATCGAAGATGGAACACCTGAAGTTTGGGAAATTCTTGAAGAAGAAATCAAAGATAAATATGTACTTTTGAACCGAGCACCAACTCTTCACAGACTTGGAATTCAGGCATTCATGCCAACTCTTGTAGAAGGAAATGCTATTCAAGTTCATCCACTTGTTTGTACAGCCTTTAATGCTGACTTCGATGGAGATCAAATGGCTGTTCACGTACCACTTTCAGAAGCGTCACAATATGAAGCTCGAGAAATTATGGCTGCTGATAAAAACATATTAAAGCCAGCGTCAGGAGATACTGTTATCTCAATTAACAAACTAGATATCATTCTTGGAGTTTTCTGGACAACAAAAGTTGTTGAAGGAGCAAAAGGAGAAGGAAAATCTTTTGCTGGACCAAATATGGCAATAACAGCATATGATTATGATGTTATTGACCTTAGAGCAAAAGTAAAAGTTAGACAAAAAGAAGGTTCAAAGTATTCTAATGAAGAAGGAGGTACTCTTGAAACAACTGCTGGAAGAATCTTATTCAACTCAATTTTGCCTGACGATTATCCTTTCATAAATGAAGAAGTTGATAAGAAGAAAATGGGTAACATGGTTGACGATCTAATTAATAGATATGGAATCGATAATGTTGCAAAAATTTTCGACAAGATTAAAAACTTTGGTTTCAAATATGCTACAAAATCAGGAGTTACTTGGGGGCTTGATGATATTCAGATTCCAGAAGGTAAGTTCAAGGTTATTAATGATTCAACCGAAAAAGTAAAGGAAATTGAAAGACAATATAATGAAGGATTTCTTTCAGAAGATGAAAGATATAGAAAAATTATCGAGGTTTGGCATGGAACTAAAAACCAAATTGAGGAAATGATTCCAGGTTCACTCGATACTATGGGACCAGTGTATGATATGTGGAAATCTGGAGCCAGAGGTTCTATTTCACAAATTACTCAGATGGCCGGAATGAAAGGTCTTATTCAAAACTCACAAGGAGAAACTATTGAGTACCCTGTATTATCTTCATCAAAAGAGGGTCTTACACCGATTGAATACTTTACAACTACTCACGGATCAAGAAAAGGAATGACAGATACAGCCTTGAACACTGCTCGTGCTGGATATATGACAAGAAAGCTCTTCTCAGTTGCTCAGGATGTAGTTATTACTGAGAAAGATTGTGGGACTTCAAGGAATGTCATTATTAATAAAATCAGTGACACAGGAATTGAGGATGGAATTGGAAAGAAGATTCGAGGAAGAGTTCTTGCAAAAGATGTTCTAGATTCAGATGGTAAGGTAATTCTTAAGAAAAACTCTGATATCAATAAAGACATGGCTCAGTCAATTGAAGACGCAGGAATTACTGAAGTTGCTGTATTCTCACCACTTACTTGTGAAACAAGAAATGGAGTTTGTGCAAAATGTTACGGTCTAGATATGGGAAAGAATATTCCTGTAGATTTAGGAGAAGCTGTTGGTACAGTTGCCGCCCAAGCTATTGGAGAGCCTGGAACACAGTTGACTATGAGAACCTTCCATGCCGGAGGAACAGCCTCTGTTGGAGGAGATATTACTCAAGGACTTCCTAGAGTTGAAGAATTGTTTGAGAGAAGAAAACCATCTTCACCATGTGTTATTGCAAGAATTGATGGAATGATTTCAGAAATTCGAACTGAAGGTAAGGATAAAATTATTGTCATCGCGCCAAAGGAAAAGACAACAGCAAAGAAGAGTCTTGAATATGTATTCTCAGCATTTAGAACTCCACTAGTAAAAGTTGGTGATGATGTAAAGAAAGGGCAAATGCTAACAGACGGTTCAGCTGACCTTTCAGAACTATTCAAATATGCAGGAAAGGAACCTACACAAGAATATATGATTTCTCAAATTAATAAAATTTACGAACTTCAAGGTGAAGCCGTATCTAGAAAACATATTGAGGTTATCCTTAGACAAATGTTCTCAAGAGTAAAAATTACTGATGCAGGAGATGCTAAGGTTGCCGTTGGAGATGTTATTGATCAGTGGAAACTTGAATCAATAAATAAGGATGCAAAACTAAAAGCTATTGCAGAACCACTTATTCTTGGAATTGCTGAAGTTGCTTTGACAAAAGACTCATTCTTGTCAGCTGCTTCATTCCAGCATACGAATAAAATCTTGATCAATGCTGCTATTAGAGGTTCAAAGGACTTACTAACTGGTCTAAAGGAGAATGTTATTATTGGACGACTTATTCCTGCTGGAACAGGATTTATCGGAAGCAATAAGAACATTGAAGCTCAGAAAGTGGAAGATAAAGCATTAGAAGGATTTTTCCCACAGCAGAGAAGATAGTTTCGAATATATATCTTCAATAAATTAAAAATACCTTCTTACGGAAACTCGTTTCACTCAAACAGTCCTCAGAAGGTATTTTTATTTATTTTCGATGTGCAGTTCAGATGGAAGTGGAAAAACAGCGGCACCGAAGGTGCCGCTGTTTTTTGTTGCCTTTTCTTGTTATTTAGTTTAATCTCAGGATAGAACAGTACCACATATCACAAATGGAAGCTAATACAAAGAACGACTTGGAATTGCTTCGGGAGATCCTTCTGGCTTTGGCAAATAAGTTTGGAGACGAAGAAAGACCTCCTGCCTTAACAATTATTCAGGATCCTGCTTATGCGGAAGAATATTCCACTAGTAATCCTGAAAATATTTATTTCCATCCAGTTGTTGGATACGAAAGGACATTCATAAAGATTCAAGAAAAATTAGGTGAAAAACAAAGTATAGAATTAGATCTATTTATTGAGGATTACCAACCTGACAATGAATATGGTGATTATCTAATTCATAGTTTAGTAACTATAACCCTTTATTTTAATAGGGCAGGAGTAATGACTCTCTCATCTTCTATTCAAATATCAAATTCTCCGGTTTCAGGAAGTCCGTTTGGATTTGATATTTTTAACAAAACACATGCAAGAATCCTTGGTCTTATGGCTGATTTGTCTCACACATTAATTCATATGCTTTCCGGATTTCGTGATTAGACTACAAGCGGCGACCCTCCGGTCGCCGCTTTTCAATATGGTAATATAGCCATAATGAGTGATTCACCAACAAATGAAATAAAGGACAGGTTATCAATCGAAGAAGTTATATCTTGGTATATAAAGATTGAGAAGTCTGGAATGAACTTTAAAGCTAGGTGTCCTTTTCATAATGAAAAAACTCCTTCTTTCTATATTTCTCCAGATAGAGGAAATTATCATTGCTACGGTTGTGATAAAAGTGGAGATATTTTTTCATTTGTCCAAGAAATGGAAGGTGTTAATTTTGTTGAGTCATTAAAGATATTGTCAGAAAAAGCTGGAGTTGATATTTCTAAATATAAATTCAAACAAGGTGAGACGGAAAAGATAGACAAGACTCTTTATACAGTTCTCGAAAAAGCTACAATGTTTTTTGAAAATGGATTACGAGAATCTGATTTAGCAAAAGATTATTTAAAAAGTAGAAATGTTGAAGGTAGAACAGCTAAGCAGTTTAGGATTGGGTATGTAAAAGACGAATGGCAAAGTCTATATGATTTTCTAAAAAAGGACGGATTTCAGGATAAAGAAATTATAGAGAGTGGACTGGTCATAAAAAATGAAAAGGGAAGAATATATGACAGGTTTAGAGGAAGGATAATTTTTCCAATATTTGATGATTCCGGAAAGGTTATTGCGTACTCTGCAAGAATATTGACTGATGACAAAGAATCCCTGACTGCCGGCAGGCAGGAACCAAAGTATATAAATTCTCCAGAGACATCACTCTTTATAAAATCAAGAATATTGTATGGATTTAATTTTGCCAAACAAACAATTAGAAAACATGATTTTGTCATTTTGGTTGAGGGTCAGATGGATGTTATTGCGACACATCAAATAGGGTATACAAATACAGTTGCTTCTTCAGGAACTGCTTTTACTGAGGAACAATTAAAAATTATGAAAAGACATACAAATAATCTGCTCATATCTTTTGATGGAGATAGTGCCGGTATTAAATCTAGTAAAAAAGTTTGGGAGTTGGCACTTCAAAATGAGATGGATGTAAAAGTTATCCCATTAGAAGAAGGTAAAGATCCGTCAGATATTATTAACGAGAGTCCTGAAAAATGGAAAGCCCTCGTTAAGAATTCCAAGCATATCATTGAGTATTTTGCTGATAATATAAGAACTCGATACCAGGACAGAAGAAAGCAACAAAAAGAAATTCAAGTAGAAATATACCCCTATTTAAGAAAAATAAAATCTTATACTGATAAGTCCTATTTTGTAGATTATCTTTCTGAACATTTCGGAATAGATAAGGATGTAATTTGGTCAGATGTAAATAATCAAGAAACTTCAGTTGAAACATATAGTCAGACAAAAAATGTGAACTCTGTAGAAAGGAAGAATAATATAAATCCTAGAGAAATTTTGTACGCTGTTTATTTATCAAAAGAGCTGAAAGAGAAAAATTCATTTTTATTAAAAATAAAAGAATTGATATCAGAAGATTTGTTTATTGAGATGACAAAAAGAAAGGAAAAGATTTTGTTTGATCTTGATCTAATGCTGGATCAGGCAGGAGATCTGAAAAAAATAGTTATTGATATGTATACAAATCTTCAATTAGAAAAATTAGATAGAGAAAGAGGTGTCTTGAGGGACTCTCTTAGAAATATGGATTTGGACACAGAAAAGGAAAAAGAACTTATGAGAAAACTTAGGAATATTTCTCTTGAAATGGAAGACCTTAAAAAATCTGGTTGTAAAGAAATCTCAAATATGGTATAAACATTAAATCAGTTATGCCAGTAAAAAAGGGGGCGAAAAAAATAAATAAGACTCAGACGAAAAAAGTTTCTAAAAAAACTAAAACAACAAATAAAAAGGTTGCCAAAAAGGTGGCCAAAAAGACAACTAAAAAAGTAGTAAAAAAGGCAGTAAAAAAAGTAGTAAAAAGTAAAACTACAAAGACTATTGCAAAAAAGAAGGTTGCTAAAAAAAGCAGAGTAAAGCTTTCTAAAAAGCAGCAAGAATTAAAAAAGAAGAAAGATAAACTCTTTACCAAAGGAAAGGAAAGAGGTTTTATTACATATGATGAAATTCTAAAAGAGTTTCCTGAAATTGAAAAAGAGGTACTTCTTTTAGATGAAATGTATGATGATTTTGAACAGGCGGGAATTGACGTTCTAGAAGGAGGAGGACTACTTGAGTTAAACCCAAAAGAGGATACAAATAAATATCTTTTCAAAAATCCTGCACAATATGACTCAATTCAAATTTATTTGAAAGAGATTGGGCAGTACCCATTGATCAAGGCTTCAGAAGAAAAGGACCTTGCTAAGAGAATTGAGAAAGGGGATGATGAGGCAAAGAACTTGCTTGCAAAAGCAAACCTCAGACTCGTAGTATCAATTGCAAAGAAATATGTTGGAAGAAGTCCAGATTTAACACTACTTGATCTTATTCAGGAGGGTAACCTAGGTCTATATAAGGCCGTAGAGAAGTTTGATTGGACAAAAGGGTACAAGTTCTCAACATATGCTACATGGTGGATTAGACAGGCAATTACGAGAGCGTTAGCTGATCAATCAAGAACAGTTAGAATCCCTGTTCATATGCATGAAACAATTGCAAAGTACAAACAGGTTTTCAGAAGACTTTCTCAAGATCTAGGAAGAGATCCTATGCCAGAAGAAATTGCTGTTGAAATGGATTTAGAAGTCGAGAAGATTCATACTATTGAAAAAATTGATCAAGCAACCGTTTCTCTAGAATCACCAGTGGGAGATGATGGAGATGAGAAATCAACATTGGGGGATTTTATTGCTGATGATAAGATTTTGACACCAGATCAGGAGTCATCAAGAAGAATTTTGAAGGATCAGGTTCATGAAATTCTAGAAGATCTTACAGATAAGGAAAGAGAGATACTACAACTACGACATGGATTAGGTGATGGAATCCAGCACACACTAGAAGAAGTTGGAAAGATGTTTGGAGTGACAAGAGAGAGAATTAGACAAATTGAAGCTAAGGCTCACGAGAAAATCAGAAATCATCAAAAATCAAATAGACTTCAGAATTATTAGAGTATTAAAAAACAGCGAACCCGTTTGACGGGTTCGCTGTTTTTTAATATCTAATCAAAGAATCCTTCTAAATATTCCCACATATCTCTCTGATCTAAATCATAGAAATTTTTATCATCGTTTCTTAGTTTTCTTGCAAGATCTTTTGAAACAAATCTCCAGTGCCATGGCTCGTATTGGTAATATTCATTACCTTTTGGATAAGACATTACGAAACCATACTTCCAAGCATTTTTATCTAGCCAATTAAAGGCCTCTGTGTTCTCAAAATTAGTAGTAAGAGATGTTCCAAGTGTGGGAGTTGTAAAATCAACTGTTGTACCTAGTTGATGTTCTGAATATCCCTGATCAGCTGAAAATGTATTAGCTCCTGACCCATAAGTTACAAGGTATTGCCCTTTAAGTGAGGCTTGTTGGTCGAATGATCTATAGCCAGACAAGACTCTCAGCTCAATATCATCGTCTTTTGCATCTTCAAGTAAATCTTCTAAATGTTTCTTTATTCTAGAATTTACATCAATAAGTTTTGACTCATTAGTCCAAAATTCTGAATCTATTGCGGATATATTCGTTGGTGAATAGTGTTCATTTAAGAAAGAGACTTTTGAATATTTCTGTAATAATTCCTTATCTATTGTTATTAGTTCAAGAATTTCTCTGTTTCTTTTGTCCAGATCATTTAACACATCTTCATTTTCATCTAATTCCTCTAGTGTTTTTCCGAGTTCTTCTTCTAGTCTATTTTTCTCCTCCTCTAAAAGTGTGATATCTTGCACTTTTTCTGTGAGACTTTCCTCAAGAAGAGTGTTTTTTTCTACAACTTCTGAAATATTTTTAGAGTGATAAGATTCCCTATAGAAAAAAACGGAAATTATTACTAATGTAATAAGAAGAAGTGATAAGAGAGTAATATTTCCTTTTGAGCTAGTTAATTTCATTTGTCCAAATGTCAAACTCGATTTCTAACATATCCTTGATAGCCTTATCGCCAAGGTCAGCAAAGAATTTTCCAGAACCAAATCTTACATCCCAAAGCGTTCTGTCTATTTCTGTAGATCCACTAAGATGATATCTATTTTCAGATTCAGTAACTATTGAAGAAACTATAATTTCATTCGTAATCCCTTTTATTGTTAGGTCTCCGGTTATATTAAAGGCTCCAGGTGAGCTAACTGTAACTCCTTTGGCTACAAAAGTAGCATTTGGAAATTCCGCTGTGTTGAAGAAGTCAGGACTTTTTAGATGAGTAACAAGATCATCTAACCCCTCATCACTTGAAATATTATTAAGATTAATTATGAGACTATTATCTTGTATTGAATCATCTTGCACTGTGATAGAACCCTCCTGAATAGGTGCTTTTCCTGTGTGAGTTTTTCCTCCAACCATATTTCCTGTCCAGGATATTGAACTTCTCTCTGTATCTACAAAATATGTTCCATTATTGACCTCAGTAACAAGGCTATCTTGAGATTCTGATTCAACTGGTAAGACTGTAGGTGCTTCAGTTTTATTTGAGTTAATAAATAAAAGCCCAGCTATTAATAAAATTGTTATCCCTATTGTTATAATTATTTTTTTCATATTAAAGGTATTCTAGCATGTTTCTTTTGTTGACATATAGTGTTGATTTTTAGGGTAATTTGGCTATACTTTCGTCCTAACATGCCCAAATTTTTAATAAAAAAACATAACGTAAAGGTAAAAAAGTGTCGGACAGGAAGAGGTCTTTTTGCTGCTGAGAACATTAAAAAGGGAATATGTTTCTTGGAGTATTTCGGTAGGGAATTAACAGAGGATGAAAAATATACCTCAGAGTCAAGTTATCTTTTTGAGGTAAATGATCGAATAACTATCGATGGTTGGGCAAAAGGAAACATAGCCAAATACATAAACTATGCATGTAATCCAAATGCGGAATTTGATACATATAAAAATAAAATTTATGTTCTAGCTTTAAGAGATATTACAAAGGGGGAGGAAATAACTATTAATTATGGAGATGAATATTTTGACGAGTATATAAAACCAAATGGGTGTCTTTGTCTGGATTGTGTAAAGTAAAATAAACTTCAAAAAAACTTGACAAATAATTATAACCTGATACCATGTACCATGGTAATGAAACCATACTTCATCCAATAAAAGTACTGTGTGGGTTTTGTATTTACTGGTTTTGTACAAAATTGAACCACCATATCCAAACCAGACTGTCTGTTTTGGATAAGCTTAAAATCAGTGTGCTGTATTCTTTGTAGCACAAAGTGTAGAGGAAGAAAGAAGTTTTTTCCTCAAGGTCCTTAGTTGGATAACAGGTCTTGAATCAATGTGAATAATCCGCAAGGTTAATTCTCAGAGATTCAAGGCCTCTTTTTATTATTTGGTATAATCTCCGTAATGCCAAAAGAAAAAATAATAACAAAATCAGATTTTCTAATTTACTGTAGATGTGCAAAAGATTTCTGGTTGAGAAAAAATAAACCTGATGTATATCAAAAACAAGAACTCAATCTCTTCTTTCAAAAATTAATTAGAGAAGGTTATGAAGTCGAGAGTTATGCAAAGACGCTATTTGATGATGCTATCTTTCAAAAACAAGTAAAGGTTGATGGTGGTCCTCAATCAAATGGGGTAACATTTTATGCTGAACTTGATATGGTTCGAGAAGATACAGAGACTGGAAAAACTGATATATACGAAGTTAAATCTTCATCTGGAATAAAAACTGATTTAGCACATAATCACATTAAGGATATTACTTTTCAAACAGTGACTGCTGAAAGATCAGGGATGGAAGTAGGAAAAAGTTTCATAGTCCATATCAATAAGGATTATGTAAAAGACGGAGAAATAAACCAGTTTGGTCTTTTAAAAGTGGTTGATGTTACTGATAGGGTGCAGGAGGAAAAAGAACAAGTTTCATTGATGATGGATGATGCACTTCGGATTATGAATAAAGAAGATGTTGATATAACACATTGTGAGTGTATCTTTAAAAGCGCTGGTCAATGGTGTGATTCATTTCATGTTTTAAATAAAGATGTCCCAGAATATTCAGTAAATCAAATTTTCCAGAAAGCAAAACTGAAGGAATTAATTGATCAAAAAATTTATGATCCAGTCGATGTCCCTGAAGATTTCACAATGACAGAAATACAAAGAGATAAGGTCACTTTGCAAAAACTTCAAACTCCAATGATCGACAAGGATTCGATCAGGAAAACATTAGATGCCTTAGTTTTTCCTATTTACTTCTTTGATTACGAGTCAATAAATAAACCTGTACCGATGGTTGATGGATATAAAACTAATCAACATCTCGTTTTTCAATACTCATTACATAAATTAAATGAGGACGGAAGTATCGAGCACTTCGAATACTTAGCTAGAGATATGGAAACATCCACTCAAGGTATGGTTGAATCTTTAAGAAAGAATATTGGTCCAATCGGTAGTGTGATTGTTTGGCACGAGACTTTTGAAAAAGGTAGAAATGTTGAACTAGGGAAACTGCATCCGGAAGCAAAAGATTTTTTTGCGGAGATGAATAGGAGAATTTATGATTTAAAGAAAGTCTTTCAAAAAGATTATTTGCACCCATCCTTTAAGGGTAGTGCATCAATCAAAAAAGTTCTTCCTGTTTTATTACCACAACTTTCGTACAAAAGTCTCAATGTCCAGGATGGAACCATGGCAATGTCTGAATTTGAGAGGATGATTAATCCTGAAACTTCCGAGGAAGAAAAGGAAATTATACGAGAAAATCTCTTGAGGTATTGTGAATTGGATACATTTGCTATGGTTGAATTGTATAGGTTCCTTGTTGATTTACTGAGAGAATAAAAGAAAAGGGGTTAGAACCCTTTTAAAAAACGTGGGTCCCCGGGTAATGCCCAAGGATGACGATTGTTTTTGTGAGGATGACGATAGGTTTTTGTGGAGTATGACGGTGCTTGTTGTGGGAGGATGACAGTTGGTATTGCATAAATAATGAAGTCTTTGTAATAAAAAAGCGGCAACCGAAGGTCGCCGCTTTTTTATTTAACTTACTATTCAGTAAGTGCTGCATCGATAGCTGCCTTCACCTGAGCGTAAGGCTGGTTCCCAATAATTGGAATCTGTACTCCATCCTTTGAAATAAGAATGTTGTAAGGTGTTCCGAAGTTTGGATCAACCTTGGCAATATTCAGACCATCTTGATAGTCCTTTTCAACTCTATCTTGGTAGGTTCTTTCAGATACACATGTGTCATATGCTCCGCCATCTACTCCAAGAGAAAGCGCAATCTCTCTCATTTTAGAAGCTTCAAGATTTTCTTCTTGATTTGCAAACATTGCGTCTGCAAAATCCCAGAATTTTTCAGCACCTGCTAAGTTAGCAACACACTCTGAAGCCTCTGATGAAGGTCGTGCTTTTTGATGGATTCTATCAAGTGGCATGTGTCGGTAAACCCATGCAACTTTTCCAGAATCACCATATTCATCCATGATTCTACTCATTGTTCCGTGGAATCCTGAACAGAACGGACATTCAAAATCAGAATATTCTACGATCAAAACTTCAGCATCTGGATTCCCCTTGATGTGATCAGAATCTGTGATTGGTGCTAATTCAAGTTCCAGTGTTTCATTTTGTGCAACACTTGGGTTCACGTTAGGTGCCTTGTTTGTTAGTACCACAGCCCCTCCTATAATTGCCCCCGCGACAATTATTGATAGGGGTATAAATAATTTGTTCATACTCTTTTTCTTGTTATAGTAATTAATAACTATTATATATGAGCGACTTTTTATACTCAATCCTTTTAGGGGCAATACAGGGAATAACCGAGTTTTTGCCTATCTCGTCAACAGGACATCTTGTTATATTTAGGGATATTTTAGGTATAAATGTAGAGAATGGACTAGCTTTTGATGCTGTC
>CAZPRI010000006.1:0-30998 GCA_964589635.1 uncultured Candidatus Saccharibacteria bacterium
GACGAAAATAGACCTTATTTAAGGGCTTTTTTAACTTGACAAATCACCTATTTTGTGTATAATTATACTCAGAAGTCGTCTCTATGGTTGGAGACACAAGTTCAAACACAACAACAAATAAAAAACATGAAAAAGCACAGTAACGGTTGGTACATTTTCTTGTACGGGATCTTTTTTCTCCTCCTGATTCCTTTGGTCTCAGGTGGCATCGTCCAATTCTTCGCCTTTTGCTTAGGCAAAGGATTGGTGGGATTTCAAGCCCTGCTTATTGTAGGATTGATATCATCGGCCATCACATTTTTTCTCATCGGAAAAAATATCTATGGGGTTAATAGTCCCTTTGTGTGTTCGTTCTGGCTCGATCCACTTTTTGGAAAGAACACAGAACACGCACACGAACGTCTCATTCAGACGTTTCCTGGTCTTGTGGTCAAACCTTTTTGGTGGATCTTGGATTCAACTACTCGACACGATCGAGAAGTTAATATCAAGGGTATCGAAGGAGCATTTGAGACCTTTGGGGAAGATAATCTCAATTTGCCACTCAAGAATGCGAACGTCACACTTCGTCTTCCGATGAAGCATGCAGCAAAGCTTCGCTCAATTGCGAAAGGTATGGACAAGATCGAAGCTGAGATGATTGAGCAGTTAAAACCTGCAATCATTCAAGCAATTGCAACAGTATTTGCAAGACATCGTCCAAACTCAAAAGCGGATGGAAGCTCATTGAGCATCCTTGAGAACCAAAGTGAAATCGCCAAGGAAGCACGTGAAGAGTTTGAAAACTCGATCGGTCTTCTTGAAAATTTCGGTGCGGAGGTTTACCTCTTTTCACTTGGAGACGTTGGCTTCAGTCAACAATTCAACGACGCCCGAGAAGAAACCGCGATGGCAAAACTCGATGCTGAGGCA
This sequence comes from uncultured Candidatus Saccharibacteria bacterium, assembly GCA_964589635.1. Taxonomy (GTDB): domain Bacteria; phylum Patescibacteriota; class Minisyncoccia; order Phycocordibacterales; family JAACPR01; genus CAZUCU01. The sequence continues at coordinate 913 of CAZPRI010000006.1, forward strand.
GCTCAGGCATGGCGCGAAAAAAGCAAAGTGACAGATGCAAAAGGAGTAATTCATTATACACTCTCTCTGGAGGATGCCTCCAAACTTGTCATGATGGGCAAAAAAGGAATCCAAGGACGTATCAATCTCTTTGGTGGAATACCTGAATCGGCTGGAGCAGTCGGCGGATCGTTCCTTGCTTCTATGGCAATGCAAGGTCAAAATATCGAGGAAAGCCATAAAGAAAACGCAAAAAAAGATAAAAAATGAGTGATAGTAGTACAGAAGGTTACGAAGTACCTCAATCAAAACTCGTTTCGAAAATTGGAGGAATAGTGTTTACCATTCTAGCGATTGGTGCAATACTCTTCTTCCTTCGAGGAGGAGACGATGATCCTAGTGATCAGACGTCTCAGCCCATCGAAAGGCAGTATTCCCTAAACCAAACTTGGTTCGCTCCTCCTAGTGAGCAGCTGGACCACTTTGAGGGTGTGTGGACAGAAGGTCTAACCGAAGTAAAATTCGGTCATACCTTCCAAAATCGATTCAATATTGGTAATTCAGGGCTCTCAATGAGCTCAATGAAGGTCCATAGGATTGATTATGTCTTTTCCAAAACAACTGGAGAAGGAAAATGGTTCAGTACACAAGGAGGCTCAGGGCGTTGCGTCATGAGCCAAGCTGCCCCAGATATCTGGGAAGGAACTCGTTACGTCAGTGGTTCACCTGACGAAAAGTTCCAGCTTGTGCTGAAATAGTTTTGAACAATCAACCAAAAGGCCCCACATTCGTGGGGCCTTTTTTATTTACCCCGTGATCTTTAGATTTTACGGGTGTTTTCCTTTTTTGAATTATCACTATCTAAGTATCCAGAGATCAGGTTTTGTTCCAAATTCTCCGACAAAATTTCCTAGAATTTGAATTAAAGCAAAAACTGAAACCATAAGAAACAATCCAATTATCCCCCATTTCATGTGCTCCTGACCCTTTCTTCTTTGTTCTTCATTGTCAGCACCTCTGATGAAATTAAATATTCCATATGTAAACACAGATAATGCCATAATGAAAAACAATGTGATTATCGGGTTTACAACAGCGGTAACAATTTTTTTTAAGAGAACGCCAGCACTACTACTTGCTGCACTGGTTTGTGCCTCAGCTACTTTCAATATGAACATATGAGCTAAATTAAGATCCAGGAACTCTTGGGATTGAAGGTACAATTTCTCTTGGTCCTCCCGTACCAAACACCGTATCACTTACGATCTGCACAAGACCCCACACAGAGACCATAACAAACAATGTAATGATTCCCCACAACATGAATGATTTTGCTTGTCCTTTTTCTGTATCCTCTTTTGAGAATAGGTATCTTAGCACTCCCCAAAGGAATACTAAAAGTGCCAAACCAATGACAATTGGGATTAATCTAGCAACTAGATTTTGAACCTGGTCAATCAACCTGTTTACTCCATCACTTTGAGCAAATACCAATGCGGGCATAAGCACAAGTGCTGGAATTACGAAACTACTTATTTTCTTTATCATAAATAATATTAATTAATAACTTTTATACATAAATTATACAGGAACATCCTGTATAAGTCCCACTTTTATCCCCTGAATTGAGGAATAGTAGTATCAACTCCGAAAGTGTTTCCGAGTAGTTCAATTATTCCCCAAACACCAAACATTACAAATAGACCAACTATCCCCCAAATCATGAATTGTTTTCCTTTTTCTCTTTCTCCTTCTGAATCCCCTTTGAAAATATATTTTGTAATTCCCCAGAGGAAAACCATAAAAGACAGTGCCGCCATAAACGTAATAAAATAAACCGATATTTCGTTTACTATTCCGACCACAATTCCTCCTAATGTTTTATCACTCATATTATTTTCATTATTAATAGTTATCTAATTCATCAAAACTTGGTTCATATCTTGGAGAAGATGACCTAGAACGAGAATTACTTATATTGTTATTTGTGGAAGTGTCTGAGCTAGTATCTACTCCTTGTCCTCCAATAATTTCAAGAAGTGGGTTTCCTCCGACATTCCTTTCCTTAAAATCTTCTGTTAGATCAAAATTAGCATCTTCCGGTATTTCGGGAAAATTAGACTCTCTTCGCTGATCAAAACTTTCTCTTAAGTTTACTTCCGGTACATCCTGAGGTCCATCCCCTAAATCAATTCCTAGCGTTCCTCCTAGTAAATATACAAAACCCCAAACACTCGTGATTACAAAAAGAGAAAATAAGCCATAGGACATATATTTTATAGAACTTGATCTACCTTCTGGAGAAGATGCTTGCCTGAAATACTGCAGTACACCCCACAAAAAACCGAACAGTGCCAATGTTATAAGCAACTGTACCAAGTTCCCCATTAAACCAATTAGATATTCAAAAACTTTTTGTATTGTATCCATGCTATCCTGTAATTACACCGCTACCAGTTAGAGTATTCTTAATAATCTCTGTCAGGACTTTTGAACCAATAAGAATCAGTGTTCCGATTACTGTCCAAAGAAAAGCTTTCTTTGCCTTTGCAATTCCTTCAGGATTACCTTGCGCTGCGACGAATTGAAACCCTACATAAATAAACGCAAGAACAACAGCAACAATCCCTAGATTAATTATCCAGTCGACAAATTTTGCAATTAGCTCACTGACACTTCCTATTCCTGTACCACCTGGACCCTTTAATGGGTCTTGAAAAATAACTTTATCTGTCCTTTGTGCAAAAGAATTTTGATAACTTAGAAGAAACAAAAAAAGAGTTGTTAATGAAATTATTTTTTTTCTTGCCCCGAGTGTAGTCGAGGGGTTTATTTTTTTTATCATGAAATCAAATTAGCTAAAAACGGCAAACCTAACTTTATTAGGAACTCTTTTACTAATAAATAAGCTGACAATATTATAACAAAACCTATAGCAACATTGGTAAATATATTTGTAGCTTTTGAAATCTGATTCGAATCTCCTTGGGCTGTAATATATAAAAATCCAGCGTATACAAACATTACAACTGCTGCAGATGGTACAAGCGCCATCGTAACCTTACCAATCTCATTTAATAATTGAATCAAATGCTCAAAACCACAACCACCACTATCACAACCTTTAAGTACTTTCGATATTGAACCGGATTCAACATTCAAAGGAGTTGGTGTTTCCGAACTCTGAATTTGAGTCCGAGAAGGAGAACCAGATGGCTCAACAGTATAACTAGCTCCACCTCTTAAACCTTGATCACTAAGTGGCTCTATGGTTGGTACAGCAGGTATATTTTCCTGATTCAATTTCCCTGCAATATCATTTGCATCTCGGATCTCTTCATCAGTCATTGTTCCCGAAGCAGGAAAAGGTAACCCACCCTGACCATCTTGAGCAAAAGTACTATTTGTAAAACCAAGTGTTAGCAGAATTAATACTATTATAAAAGTTTTTTTCATGTTATTTCTCTAATTCAAGATTAAGTTGCCCATCTGCTCTATTAACTGCTTCCTTTATTTCTGACTCTCCAGATATTATTGATTCTACCATTTTCCGCACAATACTTCCTGTAACAGACTTATTAGGCTCCAGAATACCTTTAGAAATAAGTGCGGACCTTCTGAAAATTGGATCGAAAGAATTTGAAGATTCCTCAGATGTTAAGATATCCCGTCTTACTGAAGGAAGTCCTGTAATTTTACTTAATTTTTCTTGAGTGTTTTTATTTGAAAGCTGAACAGCTGTTGAAAATGCTGAATTCAGATCCTTCACATCTCTAGTCATACCTAAGAAATACATCTTCCCGTATGTTGTTTTTTTCTGAGATGTCTGTGATTGTGGAAGAACCGCAACATCAAAATTTAGGTTTGGATTCTTTAATCTTAGTGTAGGAAGTTCAGAAGCAAAACCTAAATAAAATGCGGAGTTCCCAGCCAAAAAGAAATCTTGTGTGTTTGGTAATGATCTATTCCAAGAATAGATAGTTTTTCCTGGATTTGAAAATTGTGTGTAGAAATTTAAGGCGGCTTGTGCTGGCTCAACGGAAAAATTTAATCTTTCTTGAAGAATTGACTCATAGATATCAACTTCATCTTCTCTATTTTCTTTTTTGATGATGACATTGTTACCTGCTTGCATAATCAATGTCCAAACGATTTCTTTTGCATTGACTACATTATCAAATGTTCCAAGTCCAATTGCGCTCTTTGAAATATTGAAAGAGGAATCACCTTCAGTTAGAGTCGGAGTAATTGAAAGTAATTCTGTCCAAGTGACTGGCGGTCGCGCAATCCCATTTGAGTTCAAAATATCTTTATTGTAATAAAGCACAAGCGGATCAAGATAGAATGGGAAACCAGCAAACCCCTCATCTAGAGCCAGTATGTTCGCCTCTTCAATAAAGGTCTCTTGATAGCTTCTTTTATCATAGCTTGTGTATGGGATCCTAATTAACCTATCCTTGTTTTCTAGTAACTGGGTTTCTCTAAATAGTATTAGGTCTGGTCCCCTTCCTTCTGCTAAAGCTGCAACAAAATCTTCTTCAAATGTTACTTCAGGTTTTTCTACATATATTATATGTGAATAGTCTTCAGTTTCATCAGAAAATTCTTTTCTGAATAATTCTGAAAAAGTCTCTTTTGGAATTGTCCCCCAAATTACTACTTGAGATAATGCAGATTGGCCATCGTCTCTACCACCAAAAGCAAACATAAACACAGCAGCCAAAATAGCTATTGATGCTACGCCTAGAATTACCGCCTGTACTATAGAGAATTTTTTCATATTAATTTAACTTACAAACAAATCCATAATGATGTTCACCTGCCTCAATTCCTTTTTCCACAGAAAAACCTTCCTCTGTGAATATTTGTTCTGCAACTTTCATTTTTAAAACATCAGCTTCCTTTGGTCCTAATCCGGCAAAGGATTCTGACCAATCTACAACTAACACCTTTCCTCCAGGTTTTAAAATTCTCTTTGCTTCCCTAATCAAGGCTTTTCTATCTTCAACCTGAAATAGAATATTTGTTATAAAAATCCTATCAAGAGAATCTTCTTTTAATGAAGTTGAATTTGGTTCATCTAGATCAGCCCAGACACAATGGACATTTTCAAAATTTAATTCAAATGCACTTTTTTTAATTCTAGATAATAATTCTTTCTGAATATCAAAGGCAAAAACCCTTCCTGAATTTCCTACTATTTCTGCTAGTAATAATGTGTAGTGACCTGATCCAGAACCAAAATCGGCCACTGACATTCCTTGGTCAATATGTATTTGAGATAAAACTCTTTTAGGGTCTGAAAACATTACTATTATTATACCAAGATAGTTGTAAGTAGACAGTAGAAAGTTAACAGTTTTAAATTAGTGAAAAAGCGTAGCACTCCCGTCATTCCTGTGCAGACAGGAACCTGGGCCTCAAAAAATATTACTTATAATAGTTTAAAACGTGGGCCCCCGGGTTAACCTGCCTGCCGGTAGGCAGGGCCCGAGGATGACGGTGGTGTGCTATTGAGGATGAAGAATGGTTTGTGGAGGACGACGTTTGAAGGAGTTGCCTAGAATGACGATGTTGAAGGAAATTTAAAAAAGCGGCGGCCTTCGGCCGCCGCTTTTTTAATTTAAGGTTGGACCTTAGAAACAAACAATTGATGCAATTGAATCCCCTGCTCTGAGTTTCATAATTTTTACTCCCTGAGTTTGTCTTCCAAGTTTTGGAACCTCATCAATTGAAATTCTGATCACGACACCTTTCTTCGAAATTGCTACAACCTCCTCGGTTTCTTCTGTAACAATTCTAGCAGCCATCAATTTTCCAATTTTAGCAGTAACATTTGCAGTTTTAATACCTGAACCTCCTCTCTTCTGAATTTTATATTCCTTAGTATCAGTCTTCTTTCCAAATCCATTTTCAGAGAATACGAATAGTTGTGGTTTTCCAGCATCAGCATGAACAACACTCACGCCGATAATCTTGTCATCTTTTTTAATTGAGAATCCTTTTACACCTCCAGCTGTTCTACCCATTTGTCTAACATCTTTTTCATCAAATCTAATAGATTGTCCGTTTTGAGAAACAAGCATCAAACTATCTCCTTTTTTAGTGAACTTAGCGCCAATAAGTCTATCCTTATCTTTCAAGTTTATAGCCTTAATTCCGCTTCTTCTAACATCGTGGAATGATGCAGCATCGACTTTCTTCACTAATCCTTCACTTGTTGCCATAAATACTGAAAGTGATTCTGCTTCTTTTGTATCTTTCGGCATTGGTAGAATTGAAGTAACAAACTCGTCCTGTTCAATTGACAGGAAGTTCATAACAGACTTACCTTTTGTTGCTCTCCTTCCTTCTGGAATATCATATGTTTTCAGTTGATACACTTTTCCTTTATCAGTAAAGAATAGTAAGTCTGAATGTGTTGATGTGTGAAGGAATGTTTCCACAAAATCTTCCTCTTTTGTATTCAAATCAATAACACCAACTCCTCCTCTTTTTTGTCTCTTGTATTCATCTGGATTTGTTCTCTTTACGTATCCACCTTTTGTCAAAACAACAACAGTTGATTCCTCGGGAATTAAATCTTCTACGGAAATATTCTTAACGCCATGTTTTACAACCTTTGTTCTTCTAGAATCTCCGAATTTTTCTTTCATGTCATCAAGTTCTTTCTTGATCAGATTTTTCATTCTAATCTTACTTGCCAAAAGATCTTTCATGTCCTTGATAAATTTTTGTATCTCATTTAACTCATCTTCAATTTTCTTCCTTTCAAGACCAGCAAGTTTTTGAAGTCTCATTTCCAAAATAGCGACCGCTTGTAAATCAGAGAATTTGAATTTCTTAATCAAATTAGCCTGAGCTTCTGTAGTATCTTTTGAAGCTCGAATAAGTTTGATGATTTCATCAATATGATCAAGTGCTTTCTTTAATCCAAGTAAAATATGTTCTCTTGCTTCAGCTTTTGTTAAATCAAATTGAGTTCTTCGAGTAACAACTTCGAATCTGTGTTTGATAAATTCTTCTAAAATATCCTTAAGTGATAATGTTTGTGGGACACCGTCAACAAGTGCCACCATGTTGAAATGAAATGTATCTTCTAATTGAGTATGCTTGTAAATATAATTTAAAACTTTTTGTGGATGCGCATTATTTTTTAGCTCTACAACTACTCGAATATCCTCCTGGGCAGATTCATCTCGAATATCTCGAATTCCTTCTATCTTCTTGTCTTTTACTAAGGTTGCTATTTTTATAATCAAATCCGCTTTGTTTACTCTAAAAGGAATTGATGAAATCACAATTTGAAAACTTCCAGATTTTTGCTCCACTATTTCAGTCTCTCCTCTACAAACGACTCCACCTCTACCATTTGCATACGCATGATGAATATCCTTTTCATTAAAAATAACTCCACCCATTGGAAAATCTGGACCTTTTACAAACTTAAGTAAATCTTCTGTTGATGCTTTTGGATCATCTACCAAACAATTTGTAGCGTCAATTAGCTCACCTAGGTTGTGTGGTGGAATATTTGAAGCCATACCAACAGCAATACCAAGAGTTCCATTCAAAAGAAGCCCTGGAACTGATGTAGGCATAACAATTGGCTCCTTCTTTGAACCATCAAAGTTTGGTCTAAATTCTACAGTATCTTTTTCAATATCACTCAAAATTTCTGTAGAAATTTTTGCCATTCTTGCTTCTGTATATCTATATGCAGCAGCTGGATCACCATCAATAGAACCAAAGTTACCTTGTCCCTGAACAAGCATATATCTTGATGAAAAAGGTTGAGCAAGTTTTACCATGGCCTCATAAACAGATGTATCTCCATGAGGATGGTAGTTACCCAAAACATCTCCAACAACAGTAGCTGATTTTTTAAATTTAGCCGAATGAGTCAGTCCATTTTTATAAAGAGAAAAAAGAATTCTTCTGTGTACAGGTTTTAAACCATCACGAACATCTGGAAGAGCTCTTGCTGTAATAACAGACATGGCATAATCCAAATAAGATTTTTTCATTTCAATAGAAATTGGGGAATCAATAATTGTTGTTCCTGTCTTTACCTTTTCTTCTGTATTTTCTTTTTTCTTCGCCATATATGGTGATTATACTTATTTTTTAAATTCTTCAAAGAGATTTACAAAATCTTGCTTGATTGATTCAAATGGTGTTGCTGCATTTGCTAGCTGAGAATCACTATCTTTTGAACTTGTAGTCGTAATACCTAGAACCCAAAACATTGCAATACAAGCAGTCATCACTAATGCGCCCAAAAACGCAATCTTATCTTTTTCATACTGATCTTTTTTTCTTAAATTTTCAATTATTTTTCTCATATTAATTTGAGGATTTTAAGACTACAACTTCTCCAGACTTATCAGCAATATCTTTTCTTTTAATTGTAAGCTTATCGACAGCTTTTGATGACTCATCTCCTGCTTCTTCTAAAAAGTCTTTTAGAGAATTCTTCTCTCCTACCTTATCAAAATGAATAGGAATTATAATTTTTGGTTCTCTTTTTATTGATAATTTATAAGCGTCGGATGGGTTCAAGACTTCACCACCCCCAATAGGAACTATAACAATATCAATCTCACCCATTGCTTCTTTTAATTCTGATGAAAGTTCTTTTTCAGAAATAGCACCAAAGTAGGCAATTCTCATAGAATCAATTTCAAAAACATATACAGTATTTATTTTTTCAGTTCCTCCATATACAGTTTTTGACTCAAACCCCTTAATAAAGATACCTTTCACCTCATATTCTCCCGGACCTTTGATAACAAAAGGTTCTCTATCTTTTCTTGTAGCAGATTCTGAACCATTTAAATCAGGATGATTTGCAGAAATCATTACGATATCTGAACCAAAACTAGTTCCCTTAATTTTTGAGTCTTTTGAAATTGGATTTAGTGCGACAGTTAAGTCTCCTTGTGTAATCTTTATAGATTCTACTCCGTCGTATGTTATAACCATGAGCGCAATTATAGCACTTTGAAGACTCAAAAACAAAGATTATCAAGGTCCAACCTTAGATTTTCTAAGGTTGGACCTTAGGCATCTGTTGACTTTTATAAATATGTACGTATTATATTTTTTGGACCTGATATAAAACCATGAACAGAATAAGTGCAAGAAATCATGACCGCATTCAAGCAATCGCATTTTGTTTCCAAAACTATTTGGAAGCAAAGAAAAAACTCCTTAGGATGGCAGAGATTGGGGACGATCGTCTGATGAAGGGTAAAAAGCCTTGTAGCGAAAAGAAGGATATTATTCGGAAAAAAGTTGAGGGACGTATCTTTGACCGCTTCAAAGTACTCGGTGAAGAAGAAAGGATTCCGAACTCTGAGTTTGAGGCACTTGTCTCCTCAGTAGTAGTTTCTAAAAAAGATCAAGAGGCTGCTTAAATAGTTTTAAAACGAGCTGCAAATCCGAAGGGTTTGCAGCTTTTTCTATTGATTTTTGCTGAAAAAAATGTATCATTTCCCTACTCTTTAATTATTAAACAAATTAAAAGAGTAACCCTGTATTCGAGATAATGAATGCGATTGATTTGAACTAGATTCTTCTAGTAAGGACAGTTGCGAGACCATGTGAATATAGAACTCAATTATTATTAATAGAATATATATGTTTGGACTAAACACAGAAGAAAAGGTGTCTGTTATGAATGACTACATGGAAGAGATTCCGTCAGCACCAAAAGTTGGAGACACAATCGAGGGAACAATAGCCTCAAGAGATAAGTCTTCAATTTACATTGACCTGTCTCCTTTTGGAACAGGTATTATCTATGGAAGAGAGTACATTATTGCCAGAGATCTTATTAAAAAACTTCATATTGGAGACTCAGTAACATCTACAATCGTAGACGTTAAGTCAAAAAATGGATACATCGAACTATCTCTAAGAGAAGTAAAACAAGCAATGGTTTGGGAAGAAGTTAATAATGCTATCGAAGCCAAAACACCGATTGAACTTCCAGTATTGGATGCAAACAAAGGAGGGCTTCTGTTCCAATGGCAAGGACTTCAGGGTTTCCTTCCAGCATCACAGCTTTCTACTAATCACTACCCTAGAGTAGAAGACGGTGACAAGAACAGAATCCTAGATGAACTAAGAAGATATATTGGAGAAAAATTTGTAGTTACAATTATTGGAGCTACTCAAGAAGACGGAAAACTTGTATTTTCTGAAAAACACTCAGGTGGAGAGGAATCAGAAAGTAAAAAAGTTGAAAGCTATACAGTTGGAGATGTTCTTGAAGGAGAAGTCACTGGTGTAGTTGAGTTCGGCGTATTCGTAAAAATCGAAGAGAACCTAGAAGGACTTGTTCATATTTCTGAACTAGATTGGGCACTTGTTGATGATCCAAAGAAACTATTTTCTGTAGGAGATAAAACTAAAGTTAAAGTTATCGAGATTAAAGATGGAAAGATTTCACTTTCAATCAAGAGATTAAAAATGAACCCCTGGGAAGAAGCAGCTACACGATTTAAAAAAGATGAAGTAGTTAAAGGTGCAATCATTAAATACAATAAACATGGTGCACTTGCTTCAATCGAAGAAGGTGTTGCAGGACTTGTTCATATTTCTGAATTTGAAAATGAAGAGGATCTAAGAGAGAAACTACAACTTGGAAAAGTTTATGATTTCAAAATCACATTGTTTGAACCAAAGGATCAAAGAATGACACTTTCATTGCAAAAATAGTAGACTATTGAGCAAATATTAAAAAAGAGGCGACCGAAGGTCGCCTCTTTTTTAATATTTGACAATTCATATTAATCTGCTAATATATTTTGACTGTACGGTGCTAAGTAAAGGGAGCATAAACAGTCAGGGGGTCCACGAGTGTGGGCCCCCTTATTTTTTTATTTCAGCAATTCCTCGGCTTTTTCAAAAATATTCTCCATCTGTTTTCTCTCCCCTGACCCAAATTTATTCAAAACAAATCCTGAAACCTTTTCTTTGTCAGGTTTTTTGAAACCACCAAACAGTTTCTTTGGAATAATTCCAAACTTAATTCTTTTAAAATCTTTAGTTTTTAAATGCTCAACAAGTGATTTGATTCCATTATGACCACCATCACCCCCAGAGGTCTCTCTTAATTTCACATCTCCAAAATTCATATCAATATCATCTTGAAATACAAAAACATCTTTTGGATTCACTTCTTTATTCTTTAAATATTTCGAAACACTCTCACCAGAAACATTCATAAGGGTTTCTGGTAATACTATTTCTATTTCTTGACCATTAAAAATTCCATATGAATTTTTTGAATTTGAATATTTATCAAAAGTAAAATCGGAAAAGCTATTTCTCTTTGAAAACCATATTAAAAAGTCTCTTCCCACATTATGTCGAGTTCCTATATATTTATCCTCAAAATTTCCTAAACCAATAAAAACTTTCATATTCTCCTTATTTATATTAGAATCCTATCATCTATGAAACAAAAAGAGAATGCATCAATTAAAGATTTCTTGATAGTAACTCTTGTTTCAATTGCCACTGTTTTAGTAATTAGGACTTATGTAGCACAGCCCTTTGTCGTATCAGGATCATCAATGGAACCCACATTCAATACTGGAGAGTACCTTGTAGTGGATCAATTATCTTACAGATTCAATGACCCCCAAAGAGGTGATGTGATAGTATTCAGATATCCAGAGATACCTTCAAAATTCTTTATTAAGAGAATAATTGGATTACCAAATGAGAGTATAAAAATAGAAGGTGATGAAATCTTTATAGAAAACGATAGTCATGATTTTAAAAAAATAACAGAACCTTATATTGAATACACGAAAAATGATTTCATGGAGGTCACTTTAGATTCAGATGAATATTTTGTTATGGGTGACAACAGGCTTGCAAGTTTGGACTCAAGATCGTGGGGACCTCTTGAAAAAAAATATATAATGGGTCGAGCGTTCTTCAGACTTTTCCCAATTAACACTTTAGACGTATTCCCCGGAAAATAAATTATGCCAACAACAAATAAAAAACAAATAGACAATGCATATGTTATTGCAAAGTATTACGGTTTCGAAAAATTAAACATAAAAGATGTTGAACAGAAGGAACACACAAAAGCAAAAAAAATTAAGAATCAGGAAGACTTTAAACATAATAATTTACAGCACATAGAAGAACTTGTTTCTGTGTTGTCTTTTGTTAATACAAAAAAAGAACCTGAACTCCCAATGCTTTTTTATACAAAAGGAGAAATAAAAACAACAAAAAGGAAAAAAACTCCAAATAATAATATCGGTCTTCATATAATCGGAACAAAAAAAAGTATAGCCGAAGCCATCCTAATTAAAACAGCTTTTGCTATTTTAAATGAAGAAGGATACAAGAACCTAGTTTTAGAAATAAACTCAATTGGTAATAGAGAATCCCAAATTAACTTCAATAAAGCTCTTACAGTTTTTTTTAGATCTAAATTAGACGACCTAAACGCTAAGTCAAAACACCTATTAAAATTTGGTGGACATACTCTTATTTCATCAAATTCAAAGGAACTTCAGAAACTTTTACCTGAAGCACCATCATCTATTGAATTTCTATCGGAAGAAAGTAGAAAACATTTCAAAGAAGTTATTGAGTACCTAGAGTCTCAAGACATACCCTTCAACATAAACAAGGATGTTATTGGGGATCCTCACTATTCAACAAATACAGTTTTTAAAATAATTGACACAAAAAGTAACAAAATTTTGGCAGCTGGAACAAGGTATAACGACCTCTCAAAGAGAACTATCGCACGAAAAGGTCAATCAGCAGTTTCAGTTAACATAGATCTCCCAAAATTAAAGACTGTCCCTGAAAGTCGAGAGCCTGATTTAAAAAAATGCGACATTTATTTTATTCAACTAGGATATGCAGCAAAACTAAAAAGCCTAGAGGTTATTGAAATACTAAGAAAATCAAAAATCAATGTTCATCACGCGATTGGTAGAGACAAAATGTCTACACAAACAGAATTCGCAAACAGAAAACATGTTAAATACATACTTCTATTGGGTCAAAGAGAGGCCAAAGATCATACTGTATGTGTTCGAGATCTGGATTCTAATTCTCAAATAACTATCCCAGTAGAAGAATTAGTAGAAACATTAGCTAAATTAAGAAAAAAGAATAAAAATTAAACACTTGCACCTGAAAGTACGCTGTGGTATCTTATTTGAACTATGGCAACAAACGTTGAAGTAAAAAAAGATAAAAAAGACAACAACCTAAACCTGATTAAAAAATTCACAAGACGAGTTCAAGAATCTGGCATTGTTCACCGTGTTAAAGGTTTAAGATATGCAGAGAGAAGTCTTTCCCCATATGTTAAAAAAACAAAAAAACTAAAATCTATTAAGAACAAAGCTGAATACGAAGAACTAGTAAAACTTGGTAAAAAAGATCCTAGAGGATCAAGAAGAGGAGGAAGAAGATAAGAACCCTCTCCCCTGACCTATGTTAGACATTTTAAATACAACACAAACTAAATTTACTTTAAGTAAGTCAAAACTTGTAGAGATAAAAGATCATATTCTTGGAAAAGAATATGATCTTTCTATTGTTGTAGTTGGTGAAAAGAAAATTCAAAATCTCAATAAACAATTTAGAAATAAAGACTACGCAACAGATGTATTATCTTTCCCTCTCGAAGAAGCTGCTGGAGAAATTTTTTTTAATCAAAAAGTTGCAAGTAAAAAATCTATAGAATTTGAAATGACAGTTCAAAAATATTTTTATTTTGTTTTAATACATTCAATGTTACATCTCAAAGGATACGACCATGGCAAGGAAATGGAGAGTCAGGAAGAAAGTCTAATGAAGAAATTTTTATAAAAAGCGGCGGCCGAAGGTCGCCGCTTTTTATTTTAATTCACTGTCCACATTCCTTTAAAGACATATTTACTGTAAAATAAAATAAATATGTCATCAGGAACAGTTGTAGGATTAGATATTGGTACAAGCACTGTGAAAGTTATTGTTGCTAAAGAACCAAATCAAGGTGGGTACATGCCCGAAATTCTTGGCTATGGTCAATACCAAGCTAACGGTTTGAGACACGGATACATAACAAATAGAAGAGAAGCAACATTGAGTGTTCGAAAAGCAGTTCGTCTCGCAGAAAAATCTGCAAACACAAAAATAAATAAAGTGTTTCTCTCTGTTGGTGGAATAGGTTTATCAAGTCACAAATCAAAGGGTGCAATAATGATAACAAGAGCTGATTCAGAAGTTTCAGACCTAGATGTAGAAAAGGCAATCGAAGAAGCTTTGGCACAAATCCCAAAACAATACATTACAAATAGAAGAGTTATCCACAACATACCTGTTGAATTCTATTTAGACGGAAGCCCTGTACTTGGTAATCCCCAAGGCCTGAAAGGGACACGCCTTGAGGCAGAAGTGCTTTTCATAACTTCCTTAGAACATCACATTTCAGAACTTATTGATGTTGTTGAGGAATCTGGACTAGAAATTATTGACGCTATGGCTGCTCCTCTTGCCGCAAGCCTTGTAACACTTACAAAAGCAGAAAAGATTGCAGGTTGTGCAATGGTGAATATTGGTTCAGAGACATTATCAATTGTTGTCTATGAAGATGACAAACCTATTTCGCTCGAGGTAATTCAAATTGGGTCAAATGATATTACAAATGATATTGCTATTGGGCTTCAAGTTGGATTAGATGAAGCAGAGAAAATTAAAAAAGGAAATGATAGAGGTGAGGATTTTGGAGGAGCTCAAAAAAAACTTGATGAGATTGTTATCTCAAGGCTTTCAGATATGTTTGAAATAGTTGATGCACATTTGCAAAAGATTGGTAAAAAAGGATTATTGCCTGCTGGAATAATTATCACAGGAGGAGGATCAAGAGTTACAACAATCGAGGATCTCGCAAAAGCATACCTGAAACTTCCCTCAAAGCTTGCAAATATTGGTTGTAATATTGACGACAAAACATGTCATGGAAATGTAAAAATAAAAGACGCAGCTTGGGCAGTGTCTTATGGACTCACTCTTTTTGGAATTAATGCAGATGAAAATGGTTTTGTAAAAGGTTCTTCTGTAAATAAATTATTCAAACAAACATTGAGGCAAGTTGGAGGCTTTATTAAACGATTCCTTCCGTAAAAGTCAAACTTCCCACTTCCCTTTTTTCTTGCTATGCTAAACATAATTTATTAGGGGGTAATTTTAATATTATATATATGCCACAAGTAAAACCAGAGATCGAGAGCTTTGCTCGGATTAAAGTTGTAGGGTGTGGTGGTTCAGGAAATAATGCTGTTAACCACATGGTAGCCAATAAAGTTAAGGGTGTTGATTTTATTGCAATTAATACTGATGCACAAGATTTGCACGGATCCTTGGCAAAGAAGAAAATCCATATAGGAAAAAACTTAACAAAAGGTCTCGGTACTGGAATGAGTCCTGATCTTGGAAGAAGAGCTATTGAAGAAACAAAAGAAGAAGTTCAAGAGGCAATTAAAAGTGCTGACATGCTTTTTGTAGCTTGTGGTCTTGGAGGAGGAACAGGTTCAGGAGCTAGTCCAGAACTTGCAAAAATTTCAAGAGAGATCGGAGCACTTACTGTCGCTGTTGTAACAAAACCTTTTTTCTTTGAAGGAAAGCAAAGAGCAAAAATTGCAGAAACTGCCCTGGAAGAACTTCGAAAAGAAGTTGACGCTATAATCGTTGTCCCAAACGATAGACTTCTAAATAACATCTCAAAAGAAACTACTGCTAGAAATGCTTTTGCAATGTGTGACGATGTTTTAAAACAAGCAGTTGAAGGAATTTCTGATTTGATCACTACTCCCGGTCTTATCAATGTTGACTTCGCTGATGTTAAATCAATTCTAAAAGATGCTGGACCAGCACTTATGGGGATTGGAATTGCTTCAGGAGAAAAGAGAGCTGAAGAAGCGGCAAAGATTGCCATCAATTCACCACTACTTGATCTATCAATTAATGGAGCAAAAGGAGTACTATTCTCTATCGCAGGTGGTGCAGACATAACAATGTTTGAAATCCAAGATGCTGCAAAAGTTATTACAGAATCTATGGACCCAGACGCAAAGGTTATCTTTGGAACTATTGAAGATGAGAAATTAAACAAAGGTGAAGTTAAGGTGACTATTATTGCTTCAGGATTTCCAGAAGGACAAAGGAAAGCTTTGTTTGGTAATGATACTGAAATTAAAAAAGAGACTCCTGCAGAAGAAACACGAGGAAGAATTTTTAATTCTCTTTCACCAAAAAAAGAGGAGGAACCAAAAAAAGTTGAGCCTAAAAAAGTTGAAGCAGAGAAAAAAAACGAAGAAAATAATATGCCAGAAGATGATGATGAATGGAGTGCAGTTCCTGCATTTCTTAGAAGAAGTAAGCTGAAATAAAAAACCTAAGCTATCTAAATAATAAAAGCCGTGGACCAAAGGTCCACGGCTTTTTGTTTAAAAGAACTGACTTGAGAGTCTATTTTTATAAAAAATAAGAGTCTCAGCAAGATGACCCTCAGTAGAACCCTTCAGTCTTGCTAACGTTAAATCAGATGATGTAGTGATATTTTTGGCAATTTTTTCAAGGATATCGATTACTTCCTGCGGGGCCACCTGAGGTGTCTCCAGAGGTTCAAAATACCTGATGACAGACATTACATAGGTCATCCATACCCTTTCCTCAATAGTAATTTCTACACTAGAGTTCCTCCATAGATATGAAATATACTTACGAAGAAAATCGACAGCTTCCCTCTTCAACCTCTCATCAGAGACACCACGTGATGTGATATTTGGAATACAGAATCCGCCTTCACCAATTAAGACTCTGAAGAATCTCATGAGACATTCTCTGAATTCAATCTCAGTAAAGAAATATTTCATCAAATGATTGTTCTCATCAGAAAAGACAAATCTACAAACCAATCCGAAGGACTTCTTAGAAAGTGCCTTTCTTTTTTCTGCAGTGCTAATCCCAAGCTCTCCTTTATATGAGAAAAAATTGACTATATCTGAGTTACACCAGTTTTCAGATAATTCTAGAAAAAACATTGCGCGTTCCATCTTCTCAAAATTAGACATTCCATGTACCATGAATGCTCCATCGAGTTCCCCAAAAAGTGAACTACAAGATACTCCATTCTCCCAAGTATTTTTCCACATTTCCCAGGTGGCAGACTCACTAACTCTCTTGAGTTTTAAAGGATTTACAGGTGTTTCATCAGCTCCAATATATTCTGTTTTCATGTACTTTTTCTTTTGGTTATGCCTCGTTTCTTTACGAGACAATCTAAAATTAAATCTACTGATTTATATATAAAAGTCAATAAAATAGGAGGAACCTCAATGTTATAATAATCAGACTTTATAAAAATTAATTCCAAGTTACTTATGTTTGATTTAGCAATTTTAGGGGGTGGACCAGCTGGAGTTTCAGGAGCAGTATACGCAGCAAGAAAAAAATTAAAAACTGTTTTTATTACAAAAGAATTTGGTGGGCAAAGCGTTGTCTCTGAAGGAATTGAAAACTGGATTGGAGACAAAAATATTCCAGGATCTGAGTTAGCAAAAAAATTCGAAGAGCATGTTCGAAACTACGAAGATGATATTGATATACACGAAGGAGAATGGATCAAAAATGTTACAAAAATAGAAGGAGGTTTTGAAGTCGAGACAGATAAAGGTTCATACCAATCAAAAACTATTCTTATTGGAACTGGAAGCCATAGAAGAAGACTTGATGCAGAAAATGCTGACACTTTCGAACATAAAGGAGTTACTTATTGTGCCTCTTGTGATGGGCCTCTTTTCACAGGAAAAGACGTCATTGTGATCGGAGGTGGAAATGCAGGTTTCGAAACTGCATCACAACTACTAGCCTATACAAACTCAGTTACACTTCTACATCACAGAGATACAGTAAAAGCCGATCCTGTGACAGTAGAAGCTGTTACAAAAAATCCAAAGATGACACTTATCACAAATGCAAAAATCAAAAAAGTAGTTGGAGAAAAATTTGTCGAAGGAGTTGTCTATGAAGATGTGGTTTCTGGTGAAGAAAAAGAATTACAGGCATCTGGTATTTTTGTCGAAATTGGATCAATACCTACCATTGAGTTTGTCTCAGATATCGTACCACTAGATGAATACAACAGAATCAAAATCGATCCATGGACACAAAGGACTGAAACTGATGGTATCTGGGCGGCTGGAGATTGTACAAACATTAAATATCACCAAAACAACATTGCGGCTGGAGATGCTGTTCGAGCACTTGAGGACCTATACTTAGAAATCCAGAAACTAAAATAAAATCACCATCGTTATCCTGACCCCATAGTTGGCACCCTCCACAAACCCTCCGTCATCACGTCATCCTCCACCCCCCTCGTCATCCTCGGGTTTAACCCGGGGACCCAAGTTTAAAAATATTACTGACCATGGTTTAAAAAACATGGTTCCCCGGCTCAGGGCCGAGGATGACGGAGATTGTATGTCGAGTGGGTACAGGAATGACGACTTTAATTTATCTAATGAAATTAAAAAATATGATAAAATTATAGTAATTACATGTCTCCAAAAACATACAGAAAAATAATCTACGGAGGTGCTCACATTTCTCTATTCATCATCTTTTTCTGGTTTGGAGCAATTAAGCTTCTTGGAATGAGTCCGGCTAATGAATTAGTTGCGGCCCTTCAATCAATTACCCTCCCATGGTGGCCCTTTGATTCTTTTATTATTTTTCTTGGTTTATGGGAGATGTCTATTGGACTTCTTATGCTTTTTAAAAAAACTGAAAGAGTCGGACTGATTCTTTTACTGTTTCATATGTGCACCACATTCCTTCCCTTGTTTTTATTACCAGCAATTACATGGCAAGCCATATTAGTACCCACTCTAGAAGGCCAATACATAATCAAGAACCTCATCATTGTCGCTCTATCATCAAGTATCGTATACGCTGAGAGAAAAATTAGATAATGCTAAAATAAAACACCACAACCTTCTTGGTTGTGGTGTTTTATTTTAAGAAATACTTTTATCTATTTCTTCACTTTTTCTTTCTTTGGTTTTTTCTTTTCTTTTTTTCTATCTTGTCCTTTTGCCATTGTTGTTTTAATTATTTTATAAATATTTTACCTGACAATTATAATCTTTGATGAGGTAATATTCAATTACGTACTAATGAACTAAATCTAGATACCTAAAAAATTGGAAGTGGGAATTATTTACAACATAATAATTAGAGAAATTGGGTGTCTGACCCTGATTACTAGCGCTCTAATTGGTGACCACAAGGCGTGGCTTTCCGAACTTTTGAGAGTGAGAGGGGGGATTAAATTGAGTATTAAGAAACTACAGTCTAGAGCTTACCAAAGCTTTTTACAATATCATCAAGTGGTTTAGTGTCGCCTGAACCAGTAATATTAACTCGGATGAATTTAGCATTATCGATTGGGATAACATATGTTTTTCCACCTCACTGTACTTTGGAATATTTGTAAGCCAGAATCAGTATACAGATTTGGTTGTTTACAAGAGAAAACTACTCCTGTTAAATCACCCTTGGATGACTCACTGTAACTTTCCCAGCAATTATTATTTTCGTTATATCGCAATTGAAAAGGGCCAAATTTAGCGTCCTCATCCTTATATGTTTCTGTTTCAATATAATTTACAGAAATAGTATCTTCTGGGTACTTACTGCTTAAATTAGACAATTTCACAACCAAACTATCGTCATTTTCAGTTTTTTGAACGATATCAAATGAATGAGTGAAGTAAAATCCTTTATTAGTATCTGTAAATTTCTGTGACACACTTTTTGCTTCATTTAAAAATTTAAAGGAAGAAATAAATTTTTCTAAATCAGTAGAATCAACAGAATAAACATTAAATTCATAAACAGCTGAATTGTGATATGCAACAAGTTTCAGATTTTGTTGATTTTTTAACCATACTAACCTTTCACCATCAATAAGTGTTTCTCTTTCAATCGTGTAAGCAGTTTGTGTTTTTACATATGTATCCAAAGAGTTAACTTCCTGCCAAAAGTCTGAAATTTGATTTTCCTTTGTATGCACGATTAAATTGATTTGAATTCTTGCTCGTAGCAATGCCCGAGTAGTTGCTACGAGCAAAAGTAATTATTATAATCAAATACTCAACAAATATACTAGTTATATAATTCTAGCACTTGTTTTGATATGTATTCCATTAACAATAAAATATTTAAATTGTTTGGCTCCGTCTTATCTTCTAAATACAATTTAAAAACCTTTTCTTTGTCTCTCAGATTTTGATGGGTAGACATACATTGGAATCTATATACATAATTATACACCCACTCAAGACTTTTATTTTCTTCACCGTCATTAACCTTATTAATACCTTTTATTTTGTCATATCTTTTAGCGATCTCTTCTACATTTTTTAAATCATTTATTTCATTTTCAATTTCTGATGAGGTATTATTTTTATATTTTTTAATATCATTATCCCATTCAGATATTTTTTCATTAATCATTTTTAAAGAAAGCACATCATTATCATCATCACTAAATATAAACTTACCCTTATCTCCTAGCGCCTTTAAAGAAGAAAATATTTTCATATCATTACGGGTCGTATAACACATAAAAGATTTTAATTTAAAATCTATCTTATCTTCCTCAGAAAGAAGGTACTTCAGGTAGATGAATGTTTCTAAAACTGACCTACTTAATACATATAATGAACTATCAAAACTATTTTTAGATTCACTAAGTTTTTTATTTAAAAAAATAATGTCTTTAATTCTATAAACTATGTCGGCTGAAAAAACAAAATATATGTAATCTTTCTTACTCATTGTTTCTGATGATTCTTTGTATTTATCTGCGATAGTCTGACAGTGAGACTTTATGCTTGAAAGATTTTTATTAATTTTTTTGATTGTCTTTTTTTCAACAAATTTGTTTTTCATACATTAGTCTAATTTACAATATCCACTTGTTCACACGTTCACTATTTTATGATGCTAACGTCTACTTTATTTATCCCAATCTAAGTTTATAGCCTTATCACCACTTATAATATACTCACCTAATTTTTTTGGTGGTTTGTTATTATTAGACCATTACTGGTAATTACATTGATTGGTCTATTATCTTTAATTCTTTTCAGTTTATAAAATAATTTAATGTTAATAATTTTACAACCTTCTCGGGCGCTCGAACAGCGCTCTAATTGGTGACCCTACGGGGAATCGAACCCCGATTTGCAGAATGAAAATCTGCTGTCCTAGCCGTTAGACGATAGGGCCATACTTTATAGCTATAACTATAAGTGCGATAAATAATAGCAAAAATACTCAAAAAATCAATTGTGGCAACTACAGATCGTCTTCGTGTTCCACTTCTTCATAGTCATGATTATCTACACCATGTCCATGACCCACATGAGGAAAAATTGAATTAATATTGAACATTATCGAAACACCTATTAGAAAAGACACAATATGTTTCCAATAATTCTTTTTCTCTCTTGAGTGCCTAATTGATTCTGGGATTAAATCCTTAATAACAACAATCAAAAATGCCCCAGCCGAGATTGCTAGAAGTGGTATTTCAAGTGTTTCAAATTTTTCTAGTAAAAAGAATCCACCGACTGAACCAATTAAAATTGTTCCTGAACTTACAAAATTAACAATCAATGCTTTTTTTGTTGAAAGGCCAGCTTGTCGTAGCACAAAGAATTCTGAAATTTCCTGAACTATTTCATGTATAAAAATACTAATAGTTGCGGCAATACCAAGAGAAATACTGACCATGAATGAACTCGCAAGCAATATACCATCTCCAATATTATGAATCGCATCAGAAAAAACAATTCTTTTTGCATCTATTCCTGTATGTTTTTCATGTTCGTGAGAATCATCATGGTGGTGATGAAAGTTTGGTAGTAGTTTAAATAGTAGAGACACAATCACAATTCCGAAACCGACCCAAAGGATCGGACTCAAGATATTTTCTGATTCGCTAAATATTTCATTGAACAATCCAACAACCAAAACAAGAAATACCCCGGCTGAAAAACTTACCAGTAATCCTAAATTGTTTTGTACATATTTTCCAAAAACTTTCCAAATAAAAATAACTCCAGAAAGTGAAGCGAGCATAATAATAAATGATGCGAGTATGATTGATAACATAATAATTATTTGATATATTGTAAATGCAATTAATTTGCATTTACAATATATCGAAGGTTATGAAAAAAAGCAAACAAGAAATAATTTCTCATGAAATATTACGAAATAAAAAACTTAAAATTACTCCATCAAGAGTAGCAATTTTAGATATACTTATTTCACAACATTCTCCCTTATCAGTTGAAGACATTGAGAAAGCACTCGACATAGATGTGAACACATCTACTATTTATAGAACACTTGAAGTTCTTAGTTTAAATAATGTTTTATATCAGACAGATTTTAGAGATGGAAAAATTTATTATGAATACCAACAATCCCATCATCATCACATTGTTTGCAAGAAATGTGGAAAGAAAGAGGGAGTCAGTCTTTGTGTCGAGTCATATATTCCAGAGATTCTTAAATCATCAAAAAAATTCAATAAAGTCGAAGATCATATGTTAGAATTTTTTGGTGTTTGCAAGAAATGTGAAATTAAATAATAGTATGAACATATTTTTATCGTATAAAAAATAATTTTATACGTAATGCTCCTAGTGGTTGCTTTCCCCTCTTTTAGTAATGCTCAGGAAGTTCACAATAATTACCAAGGGACTTGGAAAGATAAAGTCCTTGAAGTAACAGATGAAAAGATGGAACAATTGTTTGATAGAGAACACTTAGTTCAAACAATGGAGATTGAAATAATTACTGGTCCAGAAAAAGGGAATGTAATTATAATAGAGAATGATTTTCAAAAACTGCAAAAAGGTGATGTGTTCTATTTCAATCATAATATTTTTATTGATGGAGAAAATAGTTATACGGTCATAAACGTGGCAAGACACGGAGCATTACTATTTCTTTTGGGTGTTTTTGTTTTTGCTGTAATTATTTTTGGTAGGTGGCAAGGTGTTAGGTCACTCGTTGCCTTATTTGCAAGCTTCATGGCAATCATCTTTATACTTATTCCTGGAATTTTGTACGGGTGGAACCCCCTATTAGCAAGCTTCTTTGTTGCTGGAGCAATACTGTTTGCTGCAATTTTCTTTACTCATGGATTTAATAGAGAATCAACGGTTGCCTATGCGGGAACAATGATTGCTGTATTTTTATCGGGTGTATTTGCAATTTTTGCAGTTCATATAACAAAACTTTCTGGTTTTGCTGCAGAAGAATCAATTTATTTAAATTTTAATACAGGTGGAACTCTCAATTTCACAGCTTTATTACTCGGTGCTTTTATTATTGGTTTTCTTGGTGTACTTGATGATATTGCAATTACGCAATCAGCCGTTGTTACAGAACTTTATAATAGTAATCCTGGAATTACTAAGAGAGAAGTCTACACACGAGCAATGAGAGTTGGGCGGGAGCATGTTGGAGCGCTAGTTAACACTCTTGTTTTGGCATATACAGGAGCTTCCTTACCATTATTACTTTACTTCAATTTATCTCCAGCAAGTTTTGAAACAATTGTAAATTTAGAAATTTTTGCAACTGAAATTGTCCGAATAATTGTCGGAAGTATTGGATTAATTTTGACAGTACCACTTGTTACACTTCTCGCAGTTAAGTATCTACAAAATTACAAATCGAAACATTCACACAATCACCACGGACACTCTCATTAAAAAACCCATGACATTGCTGCCATGGGCTTTGTGTTGTCTTCAAAATTCCCAACGAATCCTCCCTCTGAACAGAATATCCTTTGCATCATCGTGGATATAATCAATAATCACGCTTGTATTATATTCCTCAAGGAGAAATTTAACACCTACTAGTTTATCAAAACCTCCATGGCTTGATTGGTAGTCAACTCCCATATCGAAGGACAACCAATCGACAGGCCGA
This sequence comes from uncultured Candidatus Saccharibacteria bacterium, assembly GCA_964589635.1. GTDB lineage: Bacteria > Patescibacteriota > Minisyncoccia > Phycocordibacterales > JAACPR01 > CAZUCU01. The sequence goes on from CAZPRI010000006.1 coordinate 24,955, forward strand.
TACTGAGCAAAAAAAAGTCCGCCGTGAATACGATCTCTCTTGGAGTACCCAACGAGACTAACATCCCAGATATCACTTTTGTACGTAATGTCTGTAGCGATAAAAGAATGCGAATCATCAAAATCAAAAGAAAAGTTACCTCCAATGGACACATCATCATTGGTATAAAATTTGATTCTCGAACCCAGTTCTAATCCTTGAAAGCCAGCACTACCTGAACTATCTCGATCAGAAGTAATATCAAAAATAACTGAAGTAGAATCGAAATTCATCTTGAGTGATCCTCCCCAGCCATACATACCAATAGGCAATCTCTGATTTCTCGTAGCACTTAAAAGACGCTGCGAAGAAACGAGATAGATTTCGCTTGTTGGAATATGTCCAACATTAAATTTCCATTTTACTGTTTCTACATCAGAGCTTATGATCGGTGCTATATCAATAGACCAATCCTGTGCGCACATTTTTTCAGTGCACAAACAAAGACAACTGAACGTAAAATGATTTACAAAAGTTCTCATTTTCATATCGTTGTAAGGTTTGTGTTTCTGAGAAAGAACCAACCCTTTAGGATTTTTACAAAAATAATACGTGGTGTCAATTTTATTTTACTTATCCACACACCACCTACTCTATTTACATTTAGAATTTTAGAGAGAGAATATATAAGGAAGTTATTTTTTATAAAAAATTAATATAAATACAATGGCCGCAAAGAAAAAAGTAGCAAAAATAGCTGTGAAAAAAGTTGCAAAAAAGAAGAAATAAATTCCTATCATGATCAGGAAAGAGAACCCAAAAAGGTTCTCTTTTTTAATTTATTATTAGATGCTATTATCCCCTTATGAAAATCTTATCAATAGAAACATCATGCGATGAAACTGCTGTTGCTCTCGTAGAGGCAACAGGTCCTTTGAATAAAACTTCTTTCAAGGTCTTAAGTAAAAAAGTTCACTCCCAAATTGAGGATCATAAAAAATATGGTGGTGTTTACCCTAGTCTTGCAAAAAGAGAGCATGCAAAAAACCTTATACCAGTTTTAACCGAAGTTTTACAGTCCCACTCCGTCATTCCTGCGCAGGCAGGGATCCAGAACTTTTTAGATAAAGAAGATGAAATTAAAAAAATACTAGAGAGAGAGCCAGAACTTTTTGATGCAATGAAAAAATATTTACTGGGTAACTGCCTTCGCGGGGACGACGCTGCCTCCTGCGGTTTAGACATAGACATGATTGCTGTTACTTCTGGTCCAGGACTTGAACCAGCTCTATGGGTTGGAATCAATTTTGCTCGGGTGCTTTCTATTGTTTGGGAAATACCTTTAATGCCAGTAAACCATATGGAAGGACACATGACTTCTGTATTATTCAACGCAAAAAGTGTTGAGTTCCCTGCCCTTGCTCTTTTAATTTCTGGTGGTCACACTGAACTTGTATCAGTGAAGAATTGGAATAAATACACTATTCTTGGAAAAACTCGGGATGATGCAATTGGAGAATCGTATGACAAGGTCGCAAGACTTCTTGGGATTCCCTACCCTGGAGGACCAGAAATCTCTAGACTAGCAAGAGAATATAGAGAATTAAAAAATAATAAAACATGGGTCCCCGGGTCATGCCCGAGGATGACGGCCTCTGTGGAGAAAAAATCAGAAATAACTTTTCCAAGACCAATGATACATTCCGATGATTTGGATTTTTCTTTTTCTGGACTAAAGACTGCGGTCCTATATAAAACTCAAGAAATAATAAAAGAATCAGATTTGATAGATGACAATACTAAAGAGGAAATTGCTGGAGAATTTGAACAAGCCGTGGTGGATGTCTTGAGAAACAAAATCGGAAAAGCTTTAGGAACCGATGATTTTAAATCAATCATCGTTGCAGGAGGAGTTATTGCAAATGAATATATTAGAGAAAATATAAAAAATATAGCTGACAATTATGGAATAACATCATATTTCCCAGAGAAGGAAGATTCAACAGATAATGCACAAATGATAGCAACTGCAGCCTACCTAAAGAGCTTTATTTTTAAACCTGAGATTGGGATAGAAATAAGGGCTAATGGAGGATTGACTTATTAATTGCAGGTGTTAGAATACTGCCGGAATGTGGAAGTGCTTGAAACACTTGATAGAAATATCGGCCTGAATCTAAAGATGAAAACTTCACTTTAAAGTCTTCGTCCCAAAGATTTTGAAGTATGATTTTTTCTGAATCAAATGATCAGGAACAACAAACATTGAAATCTCGAGATTCAGTGATAGGGAGATGATAACCCCTTGCCCCACAAAAATTCGAAACCAGCCATCCAGCGAGTATCGAAACATCAAACAGGAGGTCTGACCATAGGGTCACCTCCTGTTTTTATTTATATGGAAAAATAAGGGTATCTTTGATATTATGTTTTTTATGAATGATAGATTTCTGAAACCCTACGATTCGAAAGAAACGGAAGAAAGGGTTTATAAAAAATGGGAAGATAGTGGGTATTTTAATCCAGACAATATGATAAAAGACGGAATCATTAATAGTGATGCGGAGAAATTTTCAATTGTACTTCCTCCACCAAATGTGACTGGTCAATTACATATGGGACATGCTTCCATGCTTGCAATTGAAGATATTGTTGTTAGATATCAAAGAATGACAGGTAAGAAGACACTTTGGATTCCTGGAACTGATCATGCTGCTATTGCAACACAAACAAAAGTAGAAAAGATTTTACAAAAGGAAGGAAAAAGAAAAAGTGAGATAGGACGAGAGGCTTTTCTAAAAGAAGTTGATACTTTTGCACAAGAAAGTCATGACACTATCACTTCTCAAGTTAAGGCTATGGGTGCTTCCCTTGATTGGTCTCGAGAAGCTTTTACTCTGGATGAACAAAGACACCTAGCAGTGAATGAAGCTTTTAAAAGAATGTACAATGACGGACTTATTTATAAAGGAGAGAAAATTGTTAACTGGGATCCAAAAGGACAAACGGTAATTTCTGACGATGAAATTGTTTATGAAGAAAGAAAAGCTATTCTATATACTTTTAAGTACAACACAGACTTCCCTATTTCTATTTCCACAACTAGACCTGAGACAAAATTTGGTGACACGGCTGTTGCTGTTCACCCTGAAGACAAGAGATATTCTGAATTCGTAGGAAAGGAATTTGAAACAGAATTTGCAGGTGAAAAACTTAAAATAAAAATCATCACTGATGAAGAAGTTGATCCTGAATTCGGAACAGGGGCTCTTGGAGTGACTCCTGCCCATTCCCAAATTGACTTTGAAATGGCAGAAAAAAATAACCTACCCATTAAAAAAGTTATAAATGAGTATGCAAAAATGGAAACCATGTCTGAGCTTGTAAACGGAAAAAAAGTTTTAGAAGCAAGAGAAATTGCTATTAATTGGCTAAGAGAAAATAATCTAATAGAAAAAGAAGAAGAGACAGATCAAAATGTTTCAACTGCTGAAAGAACAGGAGCAATTATTGAACCTCTTCCGAAAATTCAATGGTGGATTGATGTAAATAAAAAGACAGATGGCAAGAGCTTAAAAGAGCGCATGCTTGAGGTTATTGAGAATGGAAGTATAGAAATCATGCCTGAAAGATACAGTCGAGTCTATTTTGATTGGATAAACAAATTACATGATTGGTGTATATCAAGACAAATCTGGTACGGTCATAGAATTCCTGTTTGGTACAAGGATAAAAAAATTCACGTAGGAGAAGCTCCTGAGGAAGACGGTTGGGTTCAAGATGAAGATTCACTTGATACATGGTTTTCATCTGGGCTTTGGACTTTTTCAACTCTAGGTTGGCCAAATGAAACTGAAGATTTTAAGACATATCATCCAACTGATTTACTTGAAACTGGTTATGATATTTTATTCTTCTGGGTAGCAAGAATGATTTTAATGAGCACATACTTACTCAACGAAGTTCCTTTTAAGACTGTTTATTTGCACGGTCTTGTGCGAGATTCAAAAGGAAGGAAAATGAGTAAATCATTAAATAACGGAATTGATCCATTGGAAATGATTGATAAATATGGAGCAGATGCGGTTAGGCTTTCATTCATTACAGGAATCGGCCCAGGAAATGACATGAATATGTCTGAAGATAAGATCCGAGCCTACAGGAAGTTTACAAATAAAATTTGGAATGCATCAAGATTTGTTATTGAAAACACGGAGGATCTGCAAGATGATACTCTTGAAGATTTAACAGAGAGAGATCAAGCATACATTGATTCTTTCTACGAGTTCACAAGTGAAATTACAAAAGAAATAGATGAATACAAGTTATATCTTGCTTCCGAGAAAGCGTATCATTATTTTTGGGACATTTTTGCAAACGAAATAATTGAAGAGTGTAAGAAATCTATTAACGAAGGTACTAACGAAGAGAAAATATCAGCTCAAAAAATATTAAAATTCTTATTAGTAGAACAATTAAAAGTTCTACATCCCTTTATCCCCTTCGTGACGGAAGAAATTTGGTCATTATTACCGTATAATAAAGACGCCAAACCTCTTATGGTTCAAAGTTGGCCCCTTCTACGTTAAAAATTGAAGGCTGAACTAAAATAAAAAATGTTAGACCTTTTATTAACTTTATTTTTCGCATTCTTAGGTGGTGTACTACCAGCCCTTATTTGGCTTTGGTTTTGGCTTAAAGAGGATAAAGCTCATCCCGAACCAAACGCATTAATCATAAAGACATTTTTATTTGGAATGTTAATGGTTCCTGTAGCTTTTGTATTACAAAGTGGTTTGAATTTTACCCTTTTGGATGGAGGTGGTGAGGAGATAATAGCAAAAGGTGGTTTTGTTGCTGTATTAATGATAATAATCTGGGCCTTTGTTGAAGAATGGGTAAAATATGTTGCTGCAAAAAGTGGAGGACTTAAAAGTAAATCAAATGATGAGCCATTAGATATTCCTATTTATATGATTACTGCAGCATTAGGGTTTGCAGCACTTGAGAATATGCTTTTCATTGTGTCTCCCCTTTTAGAGGGAAATCTTGCTGAAGCATTTTTAACTGGAAACATGAGATTTATTGGAGCAACACTTGTCCATGTTGCATCTTCTGCAATAATTGGTTTGTTTGGATCTCTATCGTATTTCTATAGCGAGAATATGAGGAAGCTTTACATATTTGGAGGGTTTATTGTTTCTGTCGCATTGCATGCAATCTTTAATTTATTTATAATTAATAACAATGACGTAGCTTATATTGGCTTTATAACGGTCTGGGTTTTCATAGTACTGATAGTGATTCTGTTTGAAAAAATTAAAAAGATGAAGTTAACTAAAATTTAAATGTTTAAGAGAAATAAAAACAAAAGAACTTTTTTTGAAAAAATAACTGGAGCAGTTCATCTTGATGATGATATTTTGGATGATGAAATTGAGGAGGAGGAAATCCAAGACAGACACTTCTACAATGAAGACGAACCCACTCAAGTAGTTCAGGAAGACATAGAAGGAGAATTAGCTGTGGACGTTATAAATACAAGAGATGCAATCATTATCAAAGCTATGATCGCTGGTGTAAGACCAAATGATATTGATATTGATTTATCAAGAGACATGATAACAATTAAAGCCTCAAGAGAAGATTCTCATGAAACCTCAGATGAAGACTTCTTTCAACGTGAACTATATTGGGGTAAATTTTCAAGAAACATTCTATTACCAGAGGAAATAGATGTTGAAGTATCTGAAGCAAAAGAAAAAAACGGATTACTTATTTTGACACTTCCAAAGGTTGATAAGAATAGAAAGACAAAACTGCAAGTAAAAGGATAGTACACGATTCGTCATCCTTCACAACACATGTCGTCATCCCTGCGAAGGCAGGGACCCAGGCCCTAAAAAATATTATTTACAATAGTTTAAAAGAAAACATGGGTCCCCGGGTCAACCTGCCTGCCGGCAGGCAGGGGCCGAGGATGACGGTGGGTTTGTATTTTTAGTATAGAAAATTTTAGAATTCAGTTCTCACAAGAAGTGGGAAAGAAAAAGCAGCGGCCCTTC
>CAZPRI010000007.1:0-30906 GCA_964589635.1 uncultured Candidatus Saccharibacteria bacterium
CATAATTAATTTTTATCTTCTTTTAACATCTTTGATAATGCTTCCATTGCCTGTTTATTCTTTCCTTTCATCCAATTTTCTTCAGCACCATTAATAACTTTACCTGTTGATGCTTTATTCACTTTTCTAGCAAAGTTATACCAACGATCAGCTCTCTTTTTCATCAATTGACTGTATTCCCATTCACCAAAGTTCTCTGCTTGATTCACCCACTCCTGAGCTTTTACTTTTTTCTCAGCAGCCTTCTCAAGAACTCCTTTGGCTTGCTCAATCCGTGCAGCATCACCACTATCTAATACTTGCTTCATTGATCTTTGAGCCGTTTCTAATATACCTTTCCTAGATTCATTTTCTAATTTTGCTTTCTCTCTGATCACAGTATCAGCCTTCTTACCTTTTAGTCCTGTCAATTCCATTTCTCGCTTCTTCTTTTCTTCTAGTTTCTTTACGTTTTCTTTAACTCGATTCTGGTAACTTTGAATACCTTCTCCAAGACCTGTTCTGTCTCCAAAACTCTTTCCATTCAACTTAATATTTCTTGCATCGTATGTTGCATTTTTACCAAAATATTCAGCTCTCTTGAGTTTCCTCATTGCACCCTCATCCCCAGCAGCTGCCTTTGCCTTTATTTTATCATCATTCAAAACAGTTCTTGCCCTCCTTCCTACTGTAGTATCCAATATTCTTGCAGAACCTCCCCCAGCAACGGCGCCGACAGTTTTTAATGACCTTCTCTTTGCCCAATCAATTGAACCTCTACCATATCCCTTCAACTTGTTTCCAGCAGATGTCATTACTCCAGAACCAGCAGATCCAACCATTCCTGGAACAAAAATTGTGGCTCCCATGAACAACACAAGAACTGTAAAGTTTATTAAATATTGAACAACTCCTTCTAGATTAAATTTGAAACCTCCAGAAAATTCAGTCCGCAGAATTGTCCCTGCAACAAAAAGTGCAATATATAGCATCACAAAAAAGGCTGGTAAAACAAGAAATTGCTTTTTTAATTCATCAAACCATTTTTTTCCTGCAGAATTTAGCCATGGAATAAATCTCGATATTAAACCAATTGGAGAAAAAATCATCAGAAATATGAAAACAAACATCCTATAGAACAACAGTATCCCCGCCGAAAAAAAGATAAATATTAGAATTATCATCAGCATAGAAACAAACAATGCTTTTCCAACAGCTTGCCAAACCCATATCCAAGGAGAACCAAAACCTTGTTCATTTAATTGACCTATAACCTCAGCAACACCAACTAATTGTGCGATAGATTCTCCAATTTCCTTATTGGCATAAGGACCGCTTGATGTTATTTGAGTATAAATTGTTGTACCCAAGGTATTTGAAACATCAAAAACTAATCTTGTAAAAAATAATGAGAAGTTTATAAACACTGCTGCAAGAAGTATCCCAGCCAAAACTTTTCTATCGGCGAAACCATCTCCCTGAATAATTGTCCTAATTGCTAAATACAGCATTGAAAAAATAATCATTATGTTTCCAAAATCTCTTATTATTTGCCAGACCGATTCAACAACTTGTCCATAAGACCCCCCTGGTGCAAGATTTGCACTAGCCCCCACTACAGCAGTATCTATCATTTTGTCAAAGAATTTTCCAGACCAACCAGCAACAGTTGAAGTAGCACTTACCATTGCCCATGATCCAGTTGATAATAAAGCAATAAAGGGATAATCGAGTGCCCCAGTTAACTCTCCACCACTTGCTTTTGTAGTTACTCTATTGTCTGGAGTATTTGGATTGTATGTGCTGGGATTTAATGATCCTCCATTGTATTGTGCGCCAACATTTGTGGTTGGTGCAAAAATCCCAGCTAAAATAAAAAATAGTGTGATAGTAAAAAATAGTTTATTGAAGTTCCCCAATTTCATCCCTTAAATTATAACAAAATAAAAGAAAATATATTCAAAACTTATTCAACAGATTTTATCCTCGTTATCATACAAAAACTTCATTCCTGCGCAGGCAGGGCCCGAGGATGACGGGAGGTTTTTGAAGGAATAATATTTAGTAAGAATTGAAAAAGCGGCGGCCGAAGGCCGCCGCTTTTTCAATTCTTCTACTGTGTAACTTCAGAAATTGCAATCTTAATTAGTTGATTTACAAGAGCGTTTACAATCTCATCAAACTCATCAGCCATTTCGAGCCTTCTTTGTGGAGAGCCCAACCTATCATTTAATTGCTGTTCAATAACAGAACCAGGGCTAGAAATTTTTCCTGTTTCAGGATCTGTAAAAGAAAGGAATCCTCTTCCCCATGCAAGTAATTGTGACTCCTTTCCTACTGCATTTGCAATTCTCTCATCAAGCTCTATCTGACCATAAATTGTTGCCCCGAAGGCATTATTGTATGGATTTGATGTGTATGAAATCATATCCTCCCAAGAGAAACTATCTCCAGCAATAAAACTTTCTAGGTTTCCAGATATTCCAGAAAAGGTACATTGTCCTCTTTGTGAATGAGGAGAAATCCTACTATTGTAGTTATTAGATAAATTAATTTTCACAGGTGATTCTATTGCAGAACAAAGATATCCGCTAGATATCTCTCCCAAAAAGTTCCCCGCCTCGATATCTGCAATATCAGAAAAGAATTGTCCGGGATCATCTACAAAGACTGGGTTACCCTGAAAGCCTGAATTAATCCAAGCTACTGTTGAAGTACCAATATATTCAATAATCGAGTTTATTAGACAATAACCAATAGCATCCCAAGAAACACCCAGTGATCCTCCTGTTTCCTTATTTGTTAAGTCAACTGGATTTGTTGGTACTTCTTCTGAAGTCATACTACTTACTGCTCCTGAGACTTGTCCTTTTACAAAATCAGAAAGCATTGATCCTAGAGCACATGACCCTAATCCTCCTGCAGCAGAAGATGCTCCACCTGAACCACCGGTACTACTTGAACCATCTCTATAAGCCTGAGCCTGAGAAGTGTTTGTAGTTGTTTGAGTATTTGTTTGACCTTGATTATTTTGTGTTTGTGCAAAAGTAAAAAAGGGAGATCCGATAAAAGTTATTAAAATTAAAATTGTAGTTATTTTTTTCATGTTTTATTTATACAAATTCCAAAATCTAGAAATCTGAGTATCTTCAAAAATTATATCATTATCGACAAAATACGTTTTCAACAATCTGTATAAAGTATTTTCATTATTATAAATCTCTTGGATTTTTCTCACAGCAAGCAATGTCTTTAATGGGTCTGTCTCATATTCGGACAATTCCCTAGTTGAAACACCATTATTGTAATGATTGTTAACAATATCTAAATGAACATTAGAAGCAACATCGGGAACTTCTATCCCTGAAAGTACTTCTGCATATTGAGTATACTTATCCCCAGCCTTAATTAAATATTCTTCATCTTCCAACAATCTTAGTGTATCCACTTGTTTCATATAGTCGATTCCAATTATGGCAACCTCTTTCCCATATTTTGTTAAAGCCTCATTAGTACTTTCAACAATATTTAAATCATATTTTGAATACTTTATTTCAACAGTAATTCCTGTTTCAATTTGGGCTGCTAAATGATTAGCAATTTCATCACTAGAATTAGGGGTTAAACTATTACTCTTCTTTAAATTAAGATAATTTGTAAAAAGATCTTTTGAAAAAAAATCAGTTAGTGAACCTGGAGTAAACCCTGCAACATCAAAATCTGTGTTCAATAGTGTGCCTGAATTAATAAGAGAATCATCGGGACCAGCAACAGAAGGATCCCTTCCCGCAAGAATTTCATCCCCATCACTGGTTCCGTCTCCATCAGTATCAAAGGAATCAGGACTACTTCCGTATAAACTTTCTTGCCAATCCAGGAGCCCATCTCCATCAGTATCAATAGCAGATTCGTTAGTAGTATTTCTCCTCAAGACTAAATCTGCATCTACAATTTCTGGTTCATCACCTTGTTTTGAGTTTTTGAAAAATACATCTCCTCCAATAATAGTTACAACAGCAATAACAACTACTAGAAAAAGTCCTCCTATTTTATTGCTTGGTAATTGCATCTTGTTAAAAATTATAGCATGTGATGTTAGAATAAAAGCAATGAATAAAAAAACTGTTGAAAAAATATTACCTTTAATTATTATAATTTTATTTTTTCCATTAATGACAAAAGCTTTCACTCTTTCAAGAAACCTTTCTGTCGGATCAATAGGAGAAGATGTAAGACAGCTACAAATTTTTCTTAATAATTATTCTCCGCTAACAAAAATTTCTTCGTTTGGGGTTGGATCACCTGGAAGTGAAACGAATTATTTTGGAAGTTTAACAAATCTTGCCGTTCAAAAATTTCAAAACATAAACTTTGAACAAATATTACGACCAGTGAATCTTCTTCAAGGTACAGGTTTCGTTGGTCCAAGCACAATTACTTTTATTAATTCACTTAATACTGTAAATACAGTTGTTCAAAACTACACAACACCAGTAATAACTAGCATTTCCCCAGAAGTAGTTAGGGACGGGGATACAATTACAATAGAAGGTAGAAACTTTTCTGAAAAAAATACTATTACTGTGACTTTTGAGGATAGAGATAAGTTTACAGAAATTGAGAGTACAGATAATGGGACAAAGATAGAGTTTGAGTTTGAATCAAAAACACAAGATATTTTTAAAGAAAAAGTTTCATCAAGAGGACAAGAAGCGGTTGTAGAAAATCTCCCAGAGACAAAGTTGGCTGTTACTGTGATAAACGAGAAGGGTGTGCAAAGCAACTTTAAAACAATTAATTTTAAGTTAAAATAAAATCATGATTAAAAAATACTCATTAATACTATCTCTTTGCATAATATCAACATCTTTTTTGATAGTTCAGAAAATATATTTCGACGCAAAAGAAGCTAGTGCTCAATCATCTAGTTCGTACACCGCGACACTGATTGGGGGAGAAACAGAAGGTATTTCTGATTTTTGTTGCAATGGCCTTGTTCTTGAGTTTGACTCTATTAGCCAAGCAAATACATACATACTAGACGGCGAGGCGATTTTCGTAACAGGAATCTCAGATAGTTACGATAATGGAAATGAATATTCAGAAGGATACAATACTATCGGAAAATTAAGACCTGGACTATGTTTTCTTCCTGATGAAGAATGTGAATCTGCAGAATATATTCCAGAAATACAATTAATTGGAACTAGCTCGGGACAATCAAATAGTACAGGAATTTAATAAATCAACTTAATCAAATTAATCCACTCTTCTATTCGTAGATCTTCTGGTCTCTTGTTTGTATCAATATGCGCTCTTTTTAATTCCACTTCATAAGATTTTAATGTTGTCCCAACCTTTTTTCTCTTTGAGTTAAAAGCCTTTTTTACTATTTCAAAAAACAAAACTTCTTGTTCCTTTTTTTCAAACGGACTTTCTTTTATTTTATCTATTAGTAAAATTGCAGAATCAACTTTTGGTGCAGGAGAAAACAAATTCTTTTTTACTGTCTTTACATAAATAGGTTCCCCGAACAATTTAACACTCAGAGACAAGACACTCTCCTTGTTATCTTTTGCTACTATCCTTTGAGAAACCTCCTTTTGAACCATAACAGTCATGAGACTAGGTTTATTTTTAGCAGTTAGAAACTTTTTAATTATTTGACCAGTTATGTAATACGGAATATTTGCAATAACCTTATAGTCTTTATAAACAATAGATAAATCAAAATCCAAAATATCATCATGAAATATTTCTAGATCATTATTTTTAATCTGCTCTGCAAATTTTTCATTTAATACATCAATCAATCTTCCATCTTTCTCGATACATAAAACATTTTTTGAAGATTTTAATAAGTCTTCTGTCAAAAAACCTTGCCCTGGGCCAACCTCCAGGATAAAATCCCCTTTCTTTATTTTTGATGCAGAAACAATATGACTCACAACACTCTTTGACTTCAGGAAGTTTTGACCTAATGATTTTTTCTTTTTAAACATGATGTAATTATACACGCATTACCTTAACTCCATTAAACAAAGTAAAAACCACGCAACCCTATAAAGTTAAACGTGGTATTTTCATTACTTAAAAAAAGATAAATCTGGGAGTTTTTCTATAATATTCCTCCGCAGCTTTACCGTATTTTTGAAGTATTATTTTTTCTTGCATCAATGATGCTGTGACCAATGCTGTCCAAAGTACCGACTGCAAAATTATGACCTGCATTAGTCCATCATTCTCAGAAAACCAATAAGAAAGACTGATCATAAATAGACACATATACACGGGGTGCCTAGAAAAAGCAAAGGGTCCAGTCGTCCTGAGCTTCGTATTTCTCGAATCTTTTAAATACAGGTCAAACATAATATATGCAAAAAGAGTTAGAAAGAATAAGCAATATAGTCCTCTAAACAAATCTTGCTGCACAGATGCCCCCCAAAAAAGCTCCAAAGAAAATAGTGTGCTGATTATTATGGTTTGAGCAATAACCCCAATCTTATACGTATTAAGTCTTTTTTTCATTCCTTTTTTACAATACCCATTATTTAAATAATGTCAAAGTTGCTAATCATTCAAATGATGTGAGAATTTAAACTCATGAATAAAAATATTCATAGCAAACTACTGTCTTTAGGAATTTTTACACCTATTATTTTTTTCATATTGATGTATGTAGTCCTACCTTTGCTTTATCCAGGATACAATTCTATGGATCAGCATATTAGCCAACTAGGAGGAGTAAATAGTCCAGTTAGTTTTTATGCAAATTTTTTTGGATTTTATTTATTTGGTGTTTCTATTATTATTTTTTCATTGGCAGTTTTTAGACTTCCTAAATTATCCATTGGAAACAGGATTAGTTCGATTTTTCTTTTTATAACCGGAGTTTCTATATCTTTAGTTTCCTTTTTTCCTTGCGATGTATCATGCAATGTATTATCGCAGACAGGATTCATACATCTTGCTCTAGCAGGTATTCAACTTTTCTTTCTAATTCTTACAGTTATCATATTTTCACTAAGCAAACCCTTGAGAAAAGAGAATCATGCTTATATTAAATTTATTTTCTTTTTATGGCTGCTACCAAGCTCGATTTGGTTTTCAAATATTATTTTTGGTTTTCATGTTGAAGGAGTTGGCTTAATTCAGAGAATATCTCTTGCAATGACTTATGCTTTCGTGGTAATTCAAGGGATTACCTACTCTAGATATTATAAAGAATTGTCAGTCTCTCATAGTAATAAGCAATTGTAGAAATTTTCTTCTTCATTAAAATATGAAGTCCAGACAATCATATCTATAAAAAACCGACACAAGGAAAAATCTTGTATCGGCTTTAGTTCTTTTGTTTACAAATCATAAAGAGATAAATTGTGATTCTTTCAGCCAACACAATAAAACCAATTGGTTGACCATCTAACAAGATTTCCTGAACCATCAGCACCTCTCACAGGATACAAAAAACGTTTCGCATCGGAAATCTTGTTTCCTCCTGAATCAAAACTTGGAGGATAGTATCGAACCATCCCCAATGATGTATGGAAAAATACATCCTTCGAACGATCAAAATCATCTGAAACCAATATCGAGTTAATCTCAGTCAGAGAGATTTCTCTCAGATATTTTGCAAGGTCGACAAGAGTAAACGATGATTCAGATTGAAGGTTAATCCTCTCATACACAGTCATAATACTAAACTCTTCTCCTGTAATTTCATAACTGAATACATCAACATTCCTCAAGTCGTCCTGCCCCAATAGACAAGACAAGGAGATGCCTGTAGGATTCTTTGAAATAACTATTTTCATATCTATAATGTAGATTACTTACTTTTGTATTATTTGCAAATCACTATATATATATCCTGAAAGGAATTAAAAAAGACCTGCAGAGATTAACTCCGCAAGTCTTTTGATAAAATTTTACACCTGAAATTCAGGAAAGATTTACTGACGGCTGTTCTATGTGACTCTCAAGAAAATCACAAAATGCATTCATGTCCTCCCTTGTAGATGAAAGCATTCTTCTCCGAAGTGAGATTGGAATTTTTTCCACCTCTTCTGTTGAGTAGTCTTTATTACACTGAAGTTTGAAATCACCTCTTGTTCCCCTAGGAACCATAAAGAGATTGTGTTCGGGGTTTAATTTTGAAAAAGAATCTAGTAATTGGGACATCTTTTCTGATGAACTAACACCACCAACGATACATTGAGTAATCCAGACCCAAGGATAAGGCAATGCTCTTTTTAGGTGCCCTTCACAAGATTGAATCGTTTGAAAACCTAAAATATTTAGGGTGATAACCATTGATTTGATACCTTCATCTACTGACCTTCCTAGCCCATCAGCCATCCTATCGACTTTACTTTTTACTCGTTTCCTTTGTGCAAGCTCTTCCATTATTTTATTGTGTTGAAGTTACTGTTCCAAAAAAATAATAACATTAATTTTTTCTATGTCAATTTTCCCGTAATATCCCAATATCTTAGGGTATAATTGTGTTCGGATCCTTTAAATTATGGAGAATTTAAAAGTTATTTATTTGACTGAAGTGTACACCTTTGATACACTTTATTCATGACTACAAAAACTATTGGAATAAAAGAGTTCCGAGCCAATATTTCTAAATACGCGCAAAAGGCCCAGCGAGAAAATATTCGCTACATTGTTACCAATAGAACAAAACTTCTCTTTGAAATTAAACCTTTCAAGAAAAATGTTTATCTAGACTCATTTATTAATGAATTAATGGAAGGATTAGAGGAAGCGAAGAAAGGTAAGGTTCAAACACATAAACAAATTTTGGAAGAATTAACTAAATGAGAATATTTTATACACGAAAAGCGAAGAAGGATTTAGAACAAATTGAATATCAAGAAGCAAAAAGGATTTTAGATAAGATCGAAGCTAATTCTAAACTAGAAAAGCCACTTTCTTTGGCAAAAAGGTTAAAAGGCCTGCCTGAAGACATTTATAGATATAGAGTAGGTAAATATAGAGTAATTTTTATTGTTGATAATTTCACAAAACCAAAGATGATAACCGTGATTAATATAAAGCACAGAAAAAATGTTTACAAGTAATTAAAAATCTATAAAAATACTTTTTGCCAAACTAGAGGTATCTCCCCTATCAATATTTGTTTTTTCATTCTCGAAAATTTCTAAATAGTCATCCTCAATATCTTCAATAAATTCTGAAGGTGAATTTACAACTTGTCTTCCAAAAATATTTCTAAAGTTTGCATACAACAAAAATATTTTTTCTTCAGCCCTTGTTAAGGCAACATAAAATAATCTCCTCTCCTCCTCCTCGTCTCTATCTTCGGAAAATCCATCTGAAGGGAATAACCCTTGTTCGAGACCAACAATAAAAACATATTTAAACTCTAGACCCTTCGATGCGTGAACAGTCATAAGTTTCACACCGACTTTATTATTATTTAATTCATCTTGATCCGAAAGCAAGGAAATATCTTCCAAAAATTGCCCCATTCCCTCTTCTCCAAACTCATCATATTTAACAGCCAAAGACACAAGTTCTTTAATGTTTAAGATCTTATCATCACCCATTTCTTTGTCTTTAAATAATTCGCCCTCTATCCCCGACTCTTCAATTATAAATTTCATAATCTCTGAAGGTTTTGTTTTTTCAATTTTTTCCTGAATCTTTTTTATGAAATTTTTGAAAGAAAGATATCCTTCTTTTGCTTTTCCAGTTAAATCGTTAGAATTACCCTCCAATATTTTTAGGTAAGATACTTTTCCAATTCCTCTTGTTGGAAAATTAATTATTCTTCCAAGACTTACAGAATCAGTTTCATTCAAAGCAAATTTTAAATAAGAAACAACATCTTTAATTTCTTTTCTATCGAAGAACCGTGTACCTAAAAGTTGGTAAGATATTTTACTTCGTAAAAAGACTTCTTCAATAACTCTTGATTGAAAATTAGTTCTATATAAAACAACAATATCATCCTCCCTTACCCCTTTATCTATAAGCTCTCTACACCTTTCTACAACAAAATCTGCCTCGTCATATTCATTGTATGCAGTAAACAAAGAAAGTTTTTCCCCTTCATTATTTTTTGTAAACAGATTTTTATCTTTTCGGTTTCTATTCTTTTTTATGACAGCATTAGCGGCAGACAAAATGTTTTGTGTAGATCTATAGTTTTCTTCCAAGACAATTTCTGTAGTGTTTGGATAATCTTCCTCGAAATTTAAAATGTTTTTTATAGTTGCACCTCTCCAAGAATAGATATTTTGATCAGCATCTCCAACAACACAAATATTTTTGTGTTTCTCTGCCAACATTTTTGCTAATTGATATTGAACCTCGTTTGTATCCTGATACTCATCTATATGAATATATTCCCACATGTTTTGATACTTTTCTCTTATTTCCTTATTTCTCTTCAATAAAAGTACGGGTTCATAAAGTAAATCATCAAAGTCTAGAGCGTTTTCTTCTTTTAGTTTTCTTCGATATTTCTGCCAAACTTTGAAAGCTAATTCTTTTGCAGGATTATCCATAGTTGCACCCTCAAATTCTTCTAGAGTTATTAGATCTGATTTTGACTTAGAGATTATATTTAAAATCATTCCTGGGTCATACTGTTTTGGATCATAGCCCAAATCTTTTACAATATTTTTTACTAAGCTTTTTGAATCATTCCTGTCGTAAATTGAAAAATATTTTTTTATTCCTATTTCATGAAACTCATTTTTCAAAATATAAACACCTAAAGCATGGAAAGTAGAAACAAACGGAGAGACTGTATCATTGATCGGAAGATTCAATTCCCTTGTTGACTGAATCAAAGAATTTACCCTTTCCTTCATTTCTTTTGAGGCTTTATTAGTAAAAGTTATGGCTAGAATTTTTTGAGGCTCTACTCCATTAACAATCAAATTTAAAATTCTGTGAGTGAGTGTTTTAGTCTTTCCGGCTCCGGCTCCGGCAATTATAAGTAATGATCCTTTTGTATGTAAAACAGCTTCTTTTTGTTGAGGGTTTAATCCATTTAGAAAATTCATTACTGTATTCTAACAGATAGTTTTTTATTAAATAAAACAAGAAAAATATGCCCATAATAGCTATAAAATGTCCAGTATTGACTGGTTTTGGGGGTCTGCTAAGATTAAAGAACCCCAGAAATTCGGGTAGATACAGATCATTCAGAACGATAGAGATTCGAAACTAAATTAAGGCTTATTTTACCTAATAAACAAGACTCAGACCCCTCTTCCATACACCAGGGCGGACTGAAGATCATAAAGAGTAGAAGAGTGATTGCGACGATTTCGCTACTCTCTTTTTTGTTTTACCCATTTTTTGCGTATGCAGGATTATTCTCCATGGGTGTACTTTTTGGAGAGAATGATTCTCAAATAGAAGAATCTACACAGACAGAAAAGATATTGAATTCTCAAACAGTAACTCTGTTAGATTCAGCTACAAACCTAAACCCAGACCCTGCAAAAGGTGGTGCTGACATAAATACAATTGAAGGAAAAGCTTTGATTGCAGAATCAGGTGCTGGTGGTGGTTTTGTTGAAATATCAGAAAAGAGAAGCTCTAAGATTTCTGTCTATGAAGTGAAACCGGGAGACTCATTATCTCAGATTGCAGATATGTTTGATGTTTCAATGAATACTATTCGTTGGGCAAACGATTTTGAGGGTGCAATTCAACCAGGACAACAACTCGTAATCCTTCCAATTTCAGGTCTTTCTCATACAGTAAAAAGTGGAGGAACAATTTCAGATATTGCAAAAATATATCATGCGGACACAAGAGAGATTGCACTGTTTAATGGTATTTCTGAAGATAAATATCTAGAAGCTGGTGAAATTGTAATTGTTCCTCATGCAGAAAAAGAAAGAGCTGTGGAAACAAAAAAAACTACCAAAGCAAAAGTCTCAACTACTTCAACAGTTGGTGGTGGGGTTTCTTGGTTGATTAGACCAACATCAGGTGGGTACAAATCTCAAGGTATTCACGGATACAATGCAGTAGATCTTGCAACAAAAGAAGGTAATGCAGTGTTTGCTGCTGCGACAGGTAAAGTTATTATTGCAAAAAATTCTGGATGGAACGGAGGATATGGACTTTATGTTGTGATCGAGCACTCAAACGGAATTCAAACTCTTTATTCTCACATGAGCTCAATATCTGTTAAGTCGGGTCAGTGGGTTGAACAAGGGCAAGTTATTGGTGGAGTTGGTAATACCGGTAAATCAACAGGACCTCACCTTCACTTTGAGGTTAGAGGAGGTAAAAATCCATTCTAAAAAATAGAGAGAAGTAAAATGCGAAAAGAGAGAAGTTTATTTGATTTCAGAAATTAAATTACTAATATCCTCAACATCCTCACAAAACCCTGTGTTTTTGATATTAAAATTTGAGTCTCCAATTCATATACAGAACCTAGAGCTATTTTAAGAAAAGCGGAAAGTGATTTTTTAGACATTCTACCAAAACCTTCGGCTATATTTGAAGGTATAGATACTGCAGACCTCCTAATTTGAGAAGTTATCCCTAATCTTTCTTCATAAGGAAAAGTTTTAGTTACTTCAAAAATGAGCGTATTTAAAAGTATGGATTTTTGCCAAATCAGTAGGCTTTTATAGCCCTCTTCTTTCTTTTCACTTTTTTCTTTTCTCTGTAAATTTTTCATACGAAAAATTTATTACTAGGTCTCCAAGAAAGAGCTTCTAAAATATGCTCTTTTTTTATTTCTAAATCATTATTCATTTGAGAAATAGTCAGGGCCACTTTTAATATTCTTGTGTAAGATCTGGCTGAAAGGCAAAGCCTTTCAGCACTTTCATCAAAGAAACTTTTCACACCCTCATCAAACATTATTATTTTCTCTAGATTATCTGTACTTAAATTTCCATTAAGTATTTCTTTATTTAAATAAGCTTTATTGTTTTCAAATTGATACTCTCTGGTCTTTCTTATCTGTTCTTTTGCAAATCCTGTAGCATCTACAGTAATATTTTTTTTATTTTCATCGATTAATTTTTTATAATCAATAGCTGAAACCTCTATCCAAATATCAACTCTATCCATAATAGGTCCAGAAATTTTTTTCTGATATTTCATAATCTGGTTCATAGAACAAGTGCACTGCTTTGAA
Organism: uncultured Candidatus Saccharibacteria bacterium; assembly: GCA_964589635.1. Lineage (GTDB taxonomy): Bacteria > Patescibacteriota > Minisyncoccia > Phycocordibacterales > JAACPR01 > CAZUCU01. The sequence continues at coordinate 13,133 of CAZPRI010000007.1, forward strand.
TCGTATCCATAGAAACCACAAGGACATGGGTTCATAGAAATCATCAATATAAAATCTGCTGGTAATGTTGCAGACTCTTTTGCTCTGGAGATCTTTACTTCCCTATCCTCGACAGGTTGCCTTAATGAATTAATAACTCTCCTGTCGAACTCTGGGAATTCATCCATAAAAAGGACTCCCTTGTGTGCTAAAGAAATTTCACCAGGCTTTATTTCGGTTCCTCCTCCAACAATGGAGACATGTGACGATGTATGATGAGGGGCTCTAAACGGAGACGTGGTCACAACCCTTCCATCACACTCTCCTGCCACCGAATGTAATGCTGTTACATCCAAAACATCAGCGAGAGATAGCTTAGGTAAAAGTGTTTGTGCCGTTTTTGCTAACATTGTTTTTCCTGTCCCAGGTGGACCATACAAACAAATATTATGTCCTCCAGAAAGAGCAACCACCATAGCCCTCTTTGCATTCTCATTACCTTTTATATGTTCAAAAAGAACCTCTTTGTTCGTATATGACGTGTTCTCTATTTCTGTCTCCTCTTGTTCAAGAATTTTAATATTATTTTCTTTTGATTCATCCAAGTGACTTATTACACTTATCAAATCTGTACAAGGAAAAACTGTAACCCCTCTGACTAATGCTGCTTCAATAGCATTTCCTACGGGTACGAAAATCTCTGTGAGACCTCTCTTTTTAGCTTCTACAACCATAGGTAAAACTCCCTTAACTTTTCTCAGTTTACCATCCAAGGATAATTCACCGATAAATACCTTATTTGTGTTTGAAAAGAGTATCTGCTTACTAGACTTTAGAAAACATAGTGCCATTGCTAAATCAAATATTGGACCATTCTTTTTTATGTTTGCTGGAGCAAGAGAGATAATAACCTTATTTTGTCCTTGTTTTGGTGACTTTAAACCACAGTTTTTAATTGCAGAACTTATTCTATCTTTTGCTTCATCAATCGATTTGTCGCCCAAACCTACAATCCCAAAGGAGTGCATCCCTCTTGAAAGATCACATTCAATATCAATAATCTGAGCTTTTAGTAAATTATTTTGAACACTAAATACTTTTGAAAAACTCACGCACAAATTGTACGTGAGTCCTATCAAGAAGTTTTAAAGAAGTAATAAATATTTATTTCAAGGTTCAACCTCGTTATTCATTCATATGTTTCATACTTGTCCGTGCCGCAGGATTTGCATTCAATCTACCCTCTTCAATTAAATCTCCTGACACTTCACAAATTCCATATGTTCCTTTTTCAATTTTCTCTAGAGCTACATTCACATCAAGTAACTGAGTTTCTAGCTGTTTTAAAATGGCAGTATTATTTTCATACTCCTCTATATTGTCCGCCATCTTGTTTGGATCAACCTCTCTTTCGTTTACATCAGATGGAACGGCTTCCCAATCTGAAGGATTATCTGGGTTTATCCGTCCAACTGTCTTAAGCTCTGCTTCTAATTTATCCTTCTCTTCAAGAAGCTTACCCTTATATAATTTTATTTTTTCTTTTTCCATATAAACTATTATAACCAAAATATCCAAATTTCAAATATGTAAATTACCTGCTCAGGTTCTTCTCTCGTACTCTCCTCTTTATTTCCTTTAGAACTTCAGGGTTATTAGAGAATAACAGCCATTTTCTATCAATAAACGCATAGTAGAAAAGAATCTCTGAGTTTTCTCCTAGAATGGCTCTTGTATCAGAATTTTGCAAAACAATATCAATAAAGTTCTTATTTTTATCAATTTTACTATTTAATAAACTAATCTCCTCTTGAATTTTTTCCAATTTTTCTTCTTCTGTTAATTCAACAACATCATCAGCTAACGAATCTTCCTCTACTACATCAGTTACAACCTCCTCTTGTGCTCCACCTTCTTCTGATACATTCTGCTCTTCTGTTTGAGGCTCTTCTTTTGGGATTTCAGATTCTTCTATGGCTCTTACATTTTCAGACAATAGTTCATTCAATAAATCATATTCAGGAAAACCACCAAATATTTTTCTCATATCAGAGATAATTCCATCTTCATATGTAAAAATAGAATCATATGCATTACCAAAATCAGAAACCTCAATCAAAACATATGGAAGATTCTCGTCCTTAGAATTATAAACACCAAATGAATATTTGTTTGAAAGAGATCTACCAAAAACTGTCGGCAAATTAAACTCCAGGACATTAAGTAGTCCGGAAATCGGAACCTTTGTTTTGATTTGTTCTGAACCTTCTAACTTTGTTTGATATAAGACTAATTCATTTACTGAAGATGCTTTAAAGGATGCCCCAAGAAATATCGAAATATCATTAAGTACACTTTCTCTTGATTTACCTGTTGTGTCTACGTATTGAATATTATCTACTGCAAAAAGACTGCCAGTCTGCTGAAAAACATTTTGCTGTGTGTTTTTTGGAGTTGGAAGCATGTACATAAAAGTTCCATATAATATTCCGACAATTGCTAAACTAATCAAGACAACACTGAACCCTAATTTAAATTTGTTTTTTGGATTGGAAATTGAATAATTGTCCTGCTTGTCTATTTCTTGATCCTGTCTTTTTTGCTCAGCAATTAATACTTTGGATGTTGTTATTTTGTCTGTACTAACGGTGTCGTTTATGTCTGCCTTATATGTTCTAACTGTAGAAATATCATAATCATCCGCTGGTGTTTTAGGTATTTCTTTTTCAGGAACCTCAATTTCTGGAACAGGTTTTTGAGGAATTATAGGTCTTGCTGGTTTATTACCTGGCTGACCCTTCATCTGTGATTGCATAGTGACAACTGACGGTGTCGATGTCTTTTGCAGGTCTGGATCTATATTTGAAAGATTAGCATTCACAGGAACATTATTCTCAGGCTTCTCATTTATAACGGAATCAATTTCTGATTGAATCGATGTGTTTGGCGTAGAAATATTTACCTTTTGGTTGTTGTTTTCTAATATAGGCTGATCATCAAGTGGTTTTTTCTGTGATGATGAATCACCTTTTACTGGCTTAGTGTCAGATACAGAACCTAATTGAGAATTAATTTCGTTTTGTAAATTATTTTTAAGAGAATTTTTTTCATCCATTGAATTAATTTTAACATGAAGAAGATTAAATTGATGAAAAGCAATTAAACAAAACAGAGGCGGACCGAAGGTCCGCCTCTGTTTTACTCTCCTGTGAGAAATGAATACTGAACTTCCAAAACATTAAAAATAAATTCGAAAGGTTTTGAATTTATTTTTAATGTTTGGGAAGTCAGAGAAATTATTCGAATCCTATTTAATTAAGAATTTTTTCTTATCTTGATCTAAATCTATAAAGTCATCCGCAACATCTAAAATCTTTTGAGAAGTTGATCTACCAAAAGAGATAACCTCCACCTGACAACCATATGCAATCTTTAGATAATTAACTAAAGATTCAAAGTCACCATCTCCTGAAGCAATAACTACTGTATCAAGCTTTGGTGCAGCCGCCACAGCATCAATTGCAAGACCAACATCCCAGTCTGCTTTTTTTGCTCCTCCTGCAAAAATTTGCAAATCCTTTGTCTTAGTTTCGATACCCATCTTGTTTAGGGCATCGAAAAAGTTTTTCTCGTCTCCTGCTTCTGACGTAATAACATAAGCAACTGCTCGAATAAGAACTCGATCGGAAACCGCCTCCTTCAAAACATTCGCAAAATTAACTTTCTTTTTATATAAATTCTTGGCTGAGTGGTATAGATTTTGTGTATCTATGAAAACTCCTACTCTCTGTTCAGGGTGTTTAATTACTGACATATATATTTAATTATATTATACAAAGATTAAAATAAATTCTAATCTTTAACTTCTTATAAAATTTGTTAACAAAACTATATTAAAAACTGAAATAAAAATCCCTAGTCAAAACCAGGGATTTTTATTATTTCTTAAGACCTAATTTTTTTATTAAACTAGTATATCTTTTAGGATTTTTTTTACCTAAATACTTTAAATGTGATTTTCTATCTGCAACCATTCCAAGAAGACCTCTTCGTGAATGATTGTCTTTCTTGTTTTTCTTAAGATGATTAGCAAGTTCATCGATTCTTTTTGAAAGAATCCCAACTTGAACCTCAGCAGAACCTGTGTCCTTGTCGTGAAGCTTTACATCTTTGATTGCATTTTCTTTCTTTCTTTTTGTTAACATGAGGCATATTTTAGCACACATCTCGCAAATTGCAAGTCTATAATTTGTTTTTAATGATTTCGTATACGAACCCTATATGAGCCTTATCGTACAACAGTTTTTCTTCTTTTGTTGATATTTTCACATCAAACTCTTCTTCAAGTAAAACCACCAATTCGGTAATATCTAAATCGTCCATTCCTATATCATATAGGCACACGTCAGCTCTCGAATCTGAGCTAAATCCTAGATCATTTATTATCTTACATATTTTTTCTTCAATTTGTGTTTTATTCATATAATGATTATTTAAAATTTTAAATGATTTTTCGTTCCTACGAATCCACAACACAGTGTTACAAAATCGATAAGATAGACAACTTTAATGCAGTTATCCAGTTCAAGGGCTCTGCTTCCCCATGGCTCACCACTAACCAGGTGACGGTTCAAATTTTTTCCACAGAATTTGAACACTGCTATAAATTCCAAACTATTATTGGAGTTTCTTTTTCTCTTCTCGATGAAGAGGAATAAGAAGTAGACCAATTTTTACGTGTGTCTCTTTTTTACGGAGAGCGAAAGCAATCGCTTTCGCCACACGGCGATTGTAGGAATAGTTTTTTGGGTTGAGTGTTTTCATTTCTCTTTCTTTTTTCTCTATTTTCCCAAAATTTATGACCATCAGGATCATCACCTGGGAGTTTACTGAAGTCGAATCCCATATAAAGGAGACTCCAGCTTCCCTTATTATTACCAAGAGCATCCTTCAAAGTAACTCCCTCTTCACGGATTTTGACAATGGTTTGAACATCTTCACCGAAGTAGATTTCCCTACCGATATATAATTCACCATTCTCGCAAAGAGCTTTTACTACTTCCTTTTTTAAAGTAAAGACAGCTTGATACTTTAGATTCTTCCAGAAGACTCGATGACGAAGATTGGTATTGCCTTGATGATCTATCGCACTGTCTTCAACCGAAATTCCAAGGGACCGAGCGAGTTCGATTAATTTTATCATTTGCTCTCTCTTTGTGTCAGCGTGCCGTTCACAATAGAGACGATATGACTTTTTAAGATTTATCATAGTGATATTTTGTTTTTTCTGAAAAGAACTAGTTTCTGTTTCATCCTTTCGGAATCATCAGCCGGAATACACATTCCGAGACAGAGAGATAGGATTCGAAATTAACACAGAAAACCTTACAAGTAAATAAAACAGCCATATCCTTGTGGATATGGCTGTATTGACCTAATTTGTGGCAACACAATAATAGGTCTTCTCTTGATATTCGACAGTTCCAAAATTGAAGCCCTCCTTTGGATCCGGCTCACCCAGCTCTTTCGAGATAAGGGAGACACTCTTTCCTTCTCCCGTTTTGAAGGTCATCCTGTCCTCTAGCTTATTGCAAGATTCTAGGAATACCTTGGCTCTGTCCTTAATGTCCATACGTTGTAAATTATACATGAAATTAGTTATTTGTCAATTTTAACTTACTGGTAAATGTCCTGAGAACTTCCTGTGCATCACTGATATCATCTCTGGCATCAAACGTTGTGTCAGCACCAAAATCTATGATTACAGGCTTTCCTTCGTTATCCATCATCACATTTCTCAAATTAATGTCTCCATGCTTTACTCCATTATCATTTAATAGTTGGATAGCCTCTAGTAAACTTTCTTCAAAAGAATCCTTGTTTTCAGTGAATAATTCCACAAGTTCTGAATGTTCATCTGTTGAATTTACTATATCATGAAGACTTCTACCTAGAACCTTCTCCATTATCAATACGTGAAAATTACTTCTTGAATATGCAGATATATTTCTCTCTTCTTCTGTATCATCTTCCATAAGATCAGTATCGTCCATGTCGTCAAACCCTGACAAAAATGTCTCTGGAACCCTGCAGTCAATTTTTGAACTCTTTAATAAAGCATATGCTGTTTCTTGTTTTTTGAATTCGACATATGGAGAGTTTTGAGGAACAAATACCGCATTTCTATCCTTAATCTTCTTGTTTCTTTCCGCTTCCATTTCCTCAAAATACTTTTTAAATTTTTTCAAACCTCTAACATAATCATCATTTTCATCAGAGTAACCTTCTCCTTCTATTATTTGTAAGTCCTCCCAGATGAATTTCATACAAACATAGCCGCCTTGAAACTCAACACCATTTAAAACAGCGCCGTAGTTCCCTGCACCCAAAAATACATCCTCGTTTTTTTCTATTGCCTTAATAACTTCTCTTCTTGTAACGGATTCTAGTTTTCTGTGCTTTTCTATGTTTTTTTCAAGACCTGATTCTGTTTTCTCACTGCCTCCACTGGGCGAATCTATTCTGTTTGGTTTTTCGAAACTCATAATATTAGTAATAATAAACATAAAACAGTTTTTATCAAAATAAGATGTCGCACAATCATGGTAAAATGTGTTCATGTCCGAAAACACTCTTATTTATAAACTCAAGCAAGAATTTCTAGAATACATTGAAATTGAAAAAGGTAGGAGTATTAATACAGTTAAAAATTATGATAGATACCTACTTAGGTTTATTTCACATTCAAAAATAAAGTCCCCTTCCGATATCAAGGAGGAAAACGTTCGAGAATTTAGACTTTGGTTGAATAGACAAGCTACAGGTAATAACCAATACACAGGTGCAACATTAAAAAAACAAACACAGAATTACTATTTGATCGCACTTAGGACTTTTTTGAAGTTTCTAACCAAAAGAGGATATGACACATTACCAGCTGATCATATAGAATTAGCAAAAGTTGAACAAAGATCGATTGATATCATTACAAATAAAGAACTTCATAGACTTTTGGATGCACCAAATCAAGAAAAGGATCCTGAGAGTAAGGCTCGTGGAAAGGCTATTTTAGAACTACTATTCTCTACTGGTCTTCGAGTATCGGAACTCTGTTCACTACACAGAGACATCGATCTTAGTGTGGATGAAATGACAATACGAGGAAAAGGCGGCAAAGTAAGGGTTGTTTTTCTTTCTCCTGACGCAAAGAAATATACGAAGGAATATTTAGATCTTAGAAAAGATATTTCTGATGCATTATTTGTTAAAGTTAATAAAAGTGAAAAAACAAAATCAGACAATAAGACCACAGAAGGTTTATCGAGAAGATCAATAGAAAGAATTGTTAAAAAATATGCAATTTCTGCAGGTATTTCAAAAAAAGTCACTCCCCATGTTATTAGGCATTGTTTTGCAACAGATTTACTATCAAATGGCGCTGATTTGCGGTCGGTTCAAGCTTTGCTTGGTCATGCAAATATAACAACAACTCAAGTATATACTCACGTTACCGACAAACACTTAAAAGAGATTCATCAAAAATTTCATGGTAAAAGTAAGGAGTAATAAAAAAGCACCGTCGCGAACGCGACGGTGCTAAGCAGTTAAGCCTAAAGAAGTATTCTTTGGAAATTGTCCCTTATTAGGCTGCTTTGCTTTTTTTGACAACTTTGGCAACAATAGTGTCGCCTTTGAATTGGAGTTTAACTCCGTAATGCTTGTAAAGCATTACCAGCAGGTTTTTTCCTTCCCCTTGAAGCGCACTGTTGAGCTTTTCAGGTTCAGAAACCTTTGTTCGATGAGTCCCTCCATTACTTCTTGCGGAAGCAATGGTTTCACCGATCAAAAGATTGACCTCATGGTGACTAGTGTTGATCGCGGTTGCGATCGCACTATGATGTGAATCAATATCAACCTGTTCCATGGTTCCGATATTTGCAGTAGCGAAAAATGCTGCTACCCAACTAGCTGAGATGACATTTGACATGTTTTTTGTTCTCTCTATTTTTTGTTGTTTTATCCAAAGAACACAACCAATTTAAAATATTAAACTTTTTTTAAAATAAGTCAAATAAAAAGCCGCGGACTAGTCCGCAGCTTTTTCTTTTACTTCCTCCAGGAAAGTAACTATATCCAAATCCATAGGAAAAATAATTGTCCCTCCATCAAGGTATCCACAACCTCTTATAGTGCTCAATAGAACTCGTAATTGATTTGTGGTCCAATCATGATTTTTTTTAAGGTTACTAAAGAATTTTTTCTTGTTGAATGTTTTTGAATTCATTGTGGTGCTGTGTTGTTTCTATCATGATACTACTCTTATGTTATATTTATTTCAACTATGAAAATTTATTCATTCAATGTAAATGGGATTAGGGCATGGGAAAGAAAAGGAATGTATTCTTGGTTTACCAAACTAAAACCAGACTTTCTATGCATTCAAGAAACTAAAGCTCACCCAGAACAACTTAGCAATGATTTACAAGACCCAAAGGGTTATTATTCATACTTTAATTCTGCTCAAACAAGAAAAGGATATAGTGGTGTTTGTATTTACTCAAAAACTGAACCCTTGAAAGTTATTTATGGTTTAGGCAAAAAAGATTTAGACCAAGAAGGTCGTCAAATAACCCTTATTTTTAAAGACTTTGTACTTATTAACTGTTATTTTCCAAATGGTGGAGGAGAAAAACACAGACTAGAATACAAACTTGCTTACTTTAAGGAGTTCACCAGATTTATCAAAAAATTAGAAAAGAAACACAAGAACATTATCTTTTGTGGAGATGTAAATATTGCCCATAATGAAATTGACCTTGCGCGACCAAAGGAAAACATGAAGTCTGTAGGTTTTCTACCAGAGGAAAGAGTCATGCTAGATATATTTAATAAAGAAGGTTTTGTAGACACTTTTAGAGAACTTCATCCAGAAAAAATTAAATATACTTGGTGGGACATGAAGACAAGGGCGCGCGACAGAAATGTTGGCTGGAGAATAGATTATTTATGGGTGTCAAAAAGTTTAACGAAAAAAGTCAAAAAATCATTAATTCACAACGATATTTTTGGTTCAGACCACTGCCCTGTTTCCCTCGAAATAGAAATAAAATTATAAAGGACAGTTATCCACATGCATGTCCTTTACAGTTTTTGTAAAGGACATATAATTATCTATGAGCCTAGTACATTCAGTTCTTTCAAAAAGATAATAAAATGCTTTTCACTTTGGTCCGCACATGTTTGCGACTTTCCGCTCATTACTTATGTGGTGGAACCAATTCAGAGAAGAACAAAATCACCCGTTAAAAAACAAGCCCTTAACTTTAGTTACCCCACTATAAAAGTTACCCTTTCACCCACTTCTTGTTTTTATAAACTATTACGGGTGATTTTTTAATATTTCAGCGTTATTCGTGAAACACTATTTAACATTATGCTTACTTCTTATTGTTTTAATATCTTCATCTTTTTCATCCTCTAGAGCAGCTCTACCCTTTTTACCAAGAATAACAAGATCTTTTTCATCAAGTTTCGATAATTCAATAGCTCGTGTCCTTAAATAGGTTTCATTATTCTTATCTGGATCATCTAGAATCTCATCAAATAGTGCATATAATATGTTCCCCATTTGCTTACCAGGTTTCATGTGTAACTCTTTTATTAAGATATCACCACTTATTTTCATTTTTTTAAGTGAGACTGGGTCTTTAAGAGCCTCTTCTACCATAGATTTATATTTTCTGAGTCTATATGGCTCTTCTTTTGGTCTACCTGAACCTATACGGTCACAAACCCTAAGGTTCATAAGGTCCCATATATTATCCTCTCCTACCTTGGCTATGAGCCTTCTAACGGCAGATAATGTTACTTCATCAGGATCTGAGAAAAACATATGCCACCTAACAAACAAAGTTACCTTATTTATTGTTTCACGTGAAAACTTTAGACTCTCTAATGTTTCTCGTGTAACTCTCTCACCAACCACCTCATGACCATAAAAGGTTGTTTTAGTCCCCTTTTCTCGTTTTGTGTGTGGTTTTGCAACATCATGAAACAATGCGGCTAACCTTAGCTCTAATGAATACCCCTTATCTGCTGCATGCTGCATTGATCGCAATAAATGCTCCCAGACATCATACTTATGAGCCTTTTTATTTTGGGAAACATCAACTGATTTCTGTAAATCCTTTGAAATAAAGGGCAATATCCCCACTTTTTCAGTCAGACCAAGTCCAATCATAGGATTATCTGACATAATGATCTTTTCGAATTCCTCCCTTATTCTTTCACGTGAAACGGCTCCAATTGTTTCACGTGAAACATAAATAGCATTTAAAGTGTCTGAATCTATACTAAAACCTAATTCAGCAGAAAATCTTAGTGCCCTGAGCATTCTTAGAGCATCCTCTTTGAACCTTTCTTCTGGTTTTCCTACTGTTCTGATAACTTTGTCCTTTATGTCCTTTATACCATCAAAATTATCTATCAATGTTTCTTGTGAAACACAGTAGGCTAGGGAATTAACTGTGAAATCTCTTCTTTTTAGATCATCATCAAGTTTTTTACTAAACCTTACACTGTCTGGATGCCTTGAATCTGAATACTCTGACTCAAGTCTGTATGGTGTTATCTCTACGATTGAAATTGTTTTATCGTCTGTTTCTCTATTCTTTATCCCTACAGTTCCAAAAGTGTTTTCATAAAACGAATCTTCACCAAAAATAGCAACGATTTCCTCTGGAGTAGCATCTGTTGTTAAGTCCCAATCCTTTGGTTTTCTTCCCATCACTAAATCTCTAACACATCCTCCAACAAGAAAGACCTCGAAGTTGTTTTCTTCTACTTTTTCCACGATATTCAGCACGAAAGAGGGGATATCTTTTTTATTTATATTATTAAGCATAGTAGTACCTTTTATTTTACTTGATTTTAAGATAATATTCATTCATTACTTATATTAAGTACATTTAGTATAAGTGATAAGTATTATTTGCTCCTTGTAAGCCTAGCTTGCGAGACCTGCATTCGGAAACAATATAAAAATAAATTTTCATATTATATTCCTCATTTGCTCTCGTAGTGAAATGGATATCACACCGGTCTTCGGAACCGTTGTTGGGGGTTCGAGTCCCTCCGAGAGCACAAAAATAAGAACAAAGACACGATTAAGTGTTTTTGTTCTTTTATTTTATGTGCGAATAGGGAGAATCGAACTCCCGTCTGATCCTTGGCAAGGATCCGTTCTACCACTAAACTATACTCGCAAGCCCTTAAATATTATTCTAAATAGACTTTTAAATCAAGAAGTTTTGCCTAAAAGACTGTCTTTCTGAGAAAATGTATTGTCTTAGATAAAAGGTAAAAGCCTTATTCTTGAACAAAGAGTTATTCACATATGTGGATAACTATGGGGATATGTGTATAAGACAGTCTTTTATAAAATTTATAAAATCTTTATAAAAAAATTAAATGTACTTGATATCTTTTTGGTAAAAAGTATTCATGATTACAGAAAAAAGAAGAAGGGGGGATTTAGGGGAAAAGAAAGCATTGGAATTTCTCAGGAAGCGTGGATTTAAGATAGTTCAAAAAAATTACCAAAATAAGTATGGTGAGATAGATATTATTTGTAAAAGGGGAGGAGGCTTGTATTTCATGGAAGTGAAATCGACATTCACATTTTATTCTCCTGAGGAGAATATGACACGAAATAAAATGAATAAAATTCTAAGAACATCAAACTTATATCTACTAGAAAATAATATTGAAGAGATACCCGTCTACTTTGATCTGGTGTCTGTAAATTTCAAGAAAGGTATTATTTCTCTGTACCCAAATATCAATACTGACTTAGCTACATAATTGATTATTACGTAAAATTAGGGTAAATTATGACTCATGTTGCGAATAACAACATAAGTCAATCGGGATGTGGTGTAACGGCTAACATGCTCGCTTTGGGAGCGAGTGACTCCGGGTTCGAATCCCGGCATCCCGACAAAATGTTTAGACTTTTTCAAAAGAAAAAAGAAGACTTTATTTGTGAAAACTGTAATACAGAAATAAAAGGTAATGGTTACACAAATCATTGTTCTAAGTGCTTATGGAGTAAGCATGTCGATATCTTTCCTGGGGATCGATTAGAGGACTGTGGAGGTCTCATGGAGCCTATCAGTATAGAGAAAGAGGGTCAGAAGTACATGGTGACTCATAGGTGTAAAATTTGTAGGGGAGAGAAGAGGAATAAAATTGAAGAATCAGATAACTTCGATTCAGTAATTAAAATATCAAAAGAAATCAGCGATAAGAGTCTTTAATGAAGACTCTTCTTTTTTAAAGTTAGAAATAAGTGTATTTTTGTCTGATCTAATAAAATCTTGAAAGGATGTCTTTTTATCTTCTCCAAAATCTCTAATGATGTATGGCATAGTTATAGCATTTATAAACATACCCTTATCAGAAACATCGGTAGTAGAAACAATACCTAACAGTTTGTTCTGTAAAAATACGCCTCCTCCAGATGATCCTCTTTTAGCAACAGGGTTTGGACCTGTAGCAACAACGTCTATTGTACTTTTCTTGAAGGTTATTAAGTCATCTATATAACTATCAGCCTTCTTGAATCGAGCATTTGAGTCTATTGAAAAGACACCTGAATTTAATCCAGGATAAGCTGCAACAACAATATCCAAATTCTTGTTAATAGAATTTTCCGATGTTACCAAATCAACATATTCAAATGAATCAGGTAATGAAAGTACTGGATTTGTATTTGATGTAATTGCAAGGAGGGCATAATCATTCTCTCCACTTCCTCTTGGGTCTGCTTCATTAAAGAAATGAAGGTTCTCTTTTAACCAATCCTCGGGTAGGTAAACTAGCTCTGCATTAAAACCATAGGTAGGAATGTTTTCTCTCCTAACTGTACAATCCTTGAATGAAGACTTATTTTTTTCATTAAACAAAAAAGCATTCGCAACATGTGAATTTGTTAGAATAATTCCAGAAGGAGACACGACTACACCACTACCAGTCAAGATACTAATCGCATTGTTACTTCTATTTACACACACAATATTAACAACAACATCTTCCTCCAGACTTCTATCAAGAGCTACACCCTTTTCGGTAGTCTTCAATACAGGAGTGTTTACAATATTTTCAACAATCCCTTGTGTCTTTGTTTGATTATCAACAACATCGTCGAGTGCATTTTCAAGCTTGCTTCCAATTGAGTCAATTGAGTCAGTAAGCCTTTCCCTGCTCATATCAGGAGTAAGGACATCCCGAACAATTTGCTCCTGTCTTTTTTGCAGAGCATCAACTTCTTCTATTGTTGGAATACTTATATCAGGATTAAAACCCAAAAAAGCCAGAAAGCTTAGAGAGGCGATGAGTATTCTTTGTACAATTATCCTTATTAATAATGGCATATAGTAAATACAGTATAGCTAAAAAACATTGATTAGTCTCTGTTTTTTTGATATATTTTCTGGACTGAATAGTATTCAGTTGAGGATAGTTTGCGGTTTTATCTGAAAAGATACTTCCGCAGCATTCGGAAATAATGAAAAAATAAATTTTATCATTATGTTCCTCATTTGCGGGTGTAGTTTAGTGGTAGAATATCTGCCTTCCAAGCAGAGGACGGGAGTTCGATTCTCCCCACCCGCACACTTTAAAACAAAAAGCGGCGACCGAAGGTCGCCGCTTTTTGTTTACCTAAATAGAAAGCTTTCTATTTAACTGCGTCTTTTAGAGCTTTAGCTGCTCTGAATTTTGGAACGTTCATTTCTGGAACTTCCACAGGCTCTCCTGTTCTTGGGTTTCTAGCTGTTCTAGCTGCTCTTTTCTTTACTGAAAAGATTCCGAATCCTGCAACTGATACTTCGTTTCCACCTTTTAGAGCATCAACAACTGTATCAAAAACTGTATCAACAGCTCTTTCTGCATCAGCTTTTGTTCCTCCTAGAACTTCTTGAACTTTTTCTACAAGACTTGCTTTGTTCATATTTTTATTTGATTAACCTTTTTAATAAAACCTAAACGCTTATTAAGCTGTCCTCATTATAGAAAATAAGGGTATTTTAGCAATAGGGTACAAAATAAAACCTTAAATTGCTATTTTGTCAAAATATCTAAGGTTGGACCTTAGATATTACTTTTTTGAAATTTCCCAAACTTGCTGCCAAAGTGTTTTCATCAAATCTGCAAATTCCTTACTATAAATTATGAAAGCAAATTGACCAGAATCTCCACCAGCAAACAGGCATTTATCATCATAAATCCAATAACTAATTGACCAATCTATTTCCTTTGGGGCATATCTACTTTCTGTGAGCTTCTCTCTTTTATCTTTATCAAGCCATTCAGATGCAATTTTTCTATCTGATTCTTTTCGGACTACTTTTATATTAATTTCATATGAATATCTATTTTTCCCGTGTTGCATCAGAAAATCTTCTCCAACAGAATCAATCATTTTTTGTATTGGCCACATTAAATAAGATTCTTTTTCACTATTAGGTCTCCAAGGCATATCATTGAAGGCATGTCTCATTCCATCAATGCCTGAGTAAAATTTAATCTTTGGTTGTGAAATAGTTTTTCTATTTATTTCATTTAATTTATTGGTTATAAATTCTTGAGATATTTTTAATTCTTCTATTTTATCTTGATGTAGCTTTACAATCTGATCCTTCGGGGCAATTCCATAAGTCTTTGCATTACCCTCATTATATTCAACCAAAAGGGATTTCTTCATTAAGCCTGAAATAGCATCATAAATAGTAGATTTTGGAAGATGCAACTCTTTTGCAATATCGGAAACAGGGGAGGGTTTTGAATCAAGTAAAAGCTCAAACACTTTTCTTGGATTATGTTTTATACCTAAATTATTTGATATGTCTCGTAGGTCTATTTTTCCGGTCATTTTTCATATGTTATTCGCTTTTCGCCGAATACTGTAAGATAGTGTACATGAATTGTATAGTCTTGTCGAACCTGAACATTAAAACAAAAATGAAAGCACAACAGACAAAGAAAATACTGATGGTATCTATTTTTGAGCCACTCTCAAAACTCTTACCGCAAACTGAAGTCTACAGAAAACTGACTGGAAAAAACAAGGCTACACTGAACACATTTATTCAAATAAATAAGGATGACATGAAAATGAGTATCTACTCATTCTTCGATGACATTAAGGATAAGTCTTCGTCTTTTCTACATAAAGAATATACAGTTCAGACTATTCTTCTAATCATTCTATGTGTTGGGGAAACTCTAAATAGACTAACAGACCATTCGAAAGATGACGTGCTTTCTATCAAAAAAATAAGAAGGGAGTTTCTTCTTAATTATTGTAGGAATAATTTATCCAGAGAAGAACTGGTTGGTGTTATAGAACAAATAACCCCTTAACAGAGAAGTCTATTTCAAAAACTGCTCAGAGCATGCTCTGAGCAGTTTTTTAAACTTGGGTCCCCATGTCAACCTGCCTACCGGCAGGCAGGGCCCGAGGATGCCGGTGGGGGGGTCGCTATGTTGTGACGATTGGTAGGAGGGGAGTAATGTTTCCTTACCTCGCGTACTCGATAATCTTATTTTCTCTTATAACAGTGACCTTAATTTCTCCAGGGTACTTAAGTTCGTTTTCAATTCTCTGAGCGATCTCTCTAGCAACCTTTCTTGATTCAATGTCTGAAATCTCATCCGGACGAACAAACACCCTGATTTCTCTTCCGGCCTGAATAGCATACGCATTATCAACACCATCAAATGAGTTTGCAATTCCTTCAAGCTCATCAAGTCTCTTCAAATAATTCTCAACTCCTTCTTGTCGTGCTCCTGGTCTTCCACCTGAAATTGAGTCAGCAACCTGAACAATTACTGATTCAACTGTTTCATAAGGATACTCTTCGTGGTGAGCTTGCATTCCTTTTATGATTGCTTCGTCAGCACCAAACTTCTGTAATATTCTTCTTCCAATTTCCACATGGGTTCCGGGTACTTCATGATCGACTGCCTTTCCGATGTCGTGAACTAGGGCTGCGGCCTTGGCGACTTTCACATCAGCCCCAAGCTCTTCTGCAATCATTCCTGCTATGTGCGCCATCTCCTTTGAATGATCTAGAACATTTTGACCGTATGACGTTCTGAAATGAAGTCTTCCAAGAATTTGTACAATCCTTGGGTCTAGAGAGAACACTCCACACTCATACGCAGCTTCTTCCCCCTTCTTCTTAATAATTTCATTCACATCTTTTTGAGCTTTTGAAACTTCTTTTTCAATTTTTGCTGGCTGAATTCTTCCGTCCTTTACAAGCGCTTGAAGTGCAATCACTGCAACATGTCTTCTCACTGGATCGAAAGATGAAATCATCACGCTTGATGGAGTGTCATCTATTACAACTTCCACACCAGTAAGTCTTTCAAAAGTTTTTATATTCCTTCCTTCTTTGCCAATAATTTTTCCTTTTGCTGATTCATCTGGTAGGTCTACAGAAGTAGCGAAAACTTCAGAGGGGATAGAGTTTCCAAGTCTTTGGATTGCGGAAGTTAAGATTTCTTTTGCTCTTTCTTCAATCTTTTCTTTTCCAGCAATTTCTAATTTATGAATTCTGGTTTTAATATCCTCTTCACTTTCTTCTTCTAGTTCTCTATACAATTCTTCTTTTGCTTCCTTCAAAGATAGGGCAGAGACTTTTTCAAGTTCATTCATCTTCTTTTTTCGAATGTTTTCAAGTTGCTCTTTTATTTCATTCAGACTTTGTTCCTTATTTTTTATATCTTCTTCTTCATCGTCCAAATCAATCTGTCTTCTATCAAGAAGCTCTTCCTTGTTTGCTAATCGCTCTTCAAGTTTTTGTAATCTTTCCTCAGTTTTTTTTGAATCATCCTTTGCTTCTTTCAGAATTCTTCCTGACTCCTCTTCTGCTTTTTGTGTAATTTTTTCTGCATCTTGTCTGGCTTCAAGCATCATCTCTTTGATCTCCAATTCCATTGAACCTTTTTGACCAAGTGAGATTATAAATCTCAAAAACCAACCTACAGCAATTCCGGCCAATCCCGCACTAAGCGCAATGATGGCAATTATAACTAAACTAGACATATTTTTTTTGAGTTAAAAGTTTAAAGAGAAGGGCAAGGAGAAAAGTTTTTATCTTACGTTTTTCTCTTGTAACTATTTTATTAAAGTACCTTGTCTATAATTCCGTATTTTTGTGCTTCCTTTGTATCCATAAAGAAATCTCTATCTGAATCCTTTTGAATTTTTTGTAAAGTTTGTCCTGTGTTTTTTGCCATCATCTTATCTAATCTTTCTCTTAGTTTAAGAATTTGTTTTGCAGTAATTTCAATATCTGAAGCTTGTCCCTCTGCTCCTCCAAGTGGTTGATGAATCATAATTTCTGCATTAGGAAGTGCGTATCTTTTTCCTTTTTCTCCTGCTGCTAAAATGTGTGCACCCATTGATGCAGCGAGTCCAACGCAAACTGTTGAAATTTTATTTTTAACATGATTCATCGTGTCGATAATTGCGAGACCTGCGGTTACAGAACCTCCTGGTGAATTTACATAAAGATGTATATCTTTTTTTGGATCTTCAGATTGAAGAAACAACATTTGAGCAATTACTAAATTGGCAACATTGTCATCAATTGGACCTCCTAAAAAGATCACATTATCTTTCAGAAGTCTTGA
The DNA here is from genome assembly GCA_964589635.1 of uncultured Candidatus Saccharibacteria bacterium. Lineage (GTDB taxonomy): Bacteria > Patescibacteriota > Minisyncoccia > Phycocordibacterales > JAACPR01 > CAZUCU01. The sequence goes on from CAZPRI010000007.1 coordinate 30,815, forward strand.
ATAAATGTCGTAGACTCTTTCCCCAAACTGGGTCTTGTCTATTACTGTTGGAATAATCATACTAATATTTTGAATTAAGTTTTAATAACGCT
>CAZPRI010000008.1:0-25999 GCA_964589635.1 uncultured Candidatus Saccharibacteria bacterium
AGAAGGAGAAGACTCAACTACAAACTTCAATGGACAAAGCCTAACTGTTTCTGGAAATGGAAACATAGGAGGAAACCTTACCGTGTCTGGAACAGGAACAAGTACTCTCGATGGAACCTTAAACTTAAATGGACCTTTAATGCTTAGCGGAAGTCCTGGAACATCAGGGTATGTTTTAACTTCTCAAGGAACATCTGATCCTGTATGGAGTGCTGTATCAAGCCTCTCTGTTGATGCGGAAACTCTAGACTCTCTGGACTCAACAGCATTTTTAAAGGTATCAAACAATTTATCTGATCTAACAAACACAACAACAGCAAGAACAAACCTTGGACTTGGTTCACTTGCAACACTAAGCGACCTTTCAACTTTTGATACAGACAACCTATCTCAAGGATCAACAAATTTGTATTCACAGTGGACGCCTGAAACAGGAGGAATAAATTATGCAGGGGGGAATGTGGGGGTGGGGACAACTTCACCTTCATACAAACTAGATGTAAACGGAACAGGGCGCTTCACTGGTTCTGTCACTGCATCTTCATTTACAGGTTCTGGAGCAAACATCACAGGACTTCTCACTACACAAGTAGCGGAAGGAACAAACCTCTACTATACGGACACGCGCGCTCGCTCTGCACTTTCATCAAGCGCAACAGGACTTACCTACACATCAGCAACAGGAGACTTCTCACTTACTTCTGGATACACTATCCCAACTCAAACTTTTCTTGACTCTCGTGCACCACTCGCATCTCCTGTATTTACTGGAACACTCTCAGTTCCGCTTGGATTAGTTAATTCACCTACATACTCATTTACTGGAGACTCTGATACTGGTATATGGTCATCAGTTGCCGATACACTTAACTTTTCTACTGCAGGACTTGAGCGATTGCGTATTGCAAGCAATGGCAGTATCGGGATTGGTACAACAACACCTAATTCACTGCTTACCGTTGCAGGAAATGGATATTTTGGAGGAAATGTGACTGCAACAGGAACAATTACATCTTCTGATCTGACGCTTACTTCTTTTACTACTGGCTCTGTTCCATTTATTGGAACTGGTGGTGTATTAACACAAAATAACTCTCGATTATTCTGGGACGATACGAACGAAGGACTTGGAATAGGAACCAATTCGGTTTCAAGTACTAAATTTAAAGTCAGTGTTTCAAGTTCTCAAATAACCGAACACTATGATAATCAAAATAAGATTGCAAGCAATATTGGGGGTGCGGTCGTATCAGGAGTACTTCAACTTTCAAATGATGGTGTGTGCGGTTCTTATGCGGTTATCGGACAAGACGGATTGACCTACGGTACTGTCCTTGGTGATGATGGTAAGTGCTGGCTTGATCGTAACCTCGGTGCAACACGTCAGGCCTTATCTTCTAATGATAGCGCTGCATACGGGTACTTAATTCAATGGGGGAGAAGTCTTGATGGTCATCAAGTTACTACTAGTGGGACAACAGCCACACTTTCTTCTAGTGATACTCCAGGACATGCAAACTTTATCCTTGCGCCAAGTAGTCCTAATGACTGGAGGAGTCCTCAAAACAACAGTCTTTGGCAAGGTGTAAATGGTACCAATAATGTCTGCCCTGCAGGATTTAGACTTCCAACACAAGCTGAGTGGGCTACTCTTGTGAGCGCCGAAGGTATTACGAACAGCGCAACAGCATATAGCTCATCTCTTAAGTTGCCAGTAGCCGGCGGCCGCAGCCACTCGTCGGGAGGCTTGGACGATCAGGGCAGTAGCGGCCGCTACTGGTCGAGTAGTGTCTCTGGTGCTATTGCGTTCTCCTTGTACTTCAGCTCGTCCGGTGTTAACCCATCGTCCGCGGACAGTCGAGCCTTCGGGTTTTCGGTTCGTTGTCTTAAGGATTAAGGTTGGGTTGATTTGACTATTTTGCAATTTTGCATTTAGAATACATATAATGGCACTGTACTATAGCTTACCTGTTTACAAATCAAGTTATCGATTACTGATGCTTAGTTGTCGATTTGGTCAAAATTTTGCCAGAGAATATAAGTATACTGTCGGTCAAAAAATTACAGATGAAGCAATGTGTCTTATTCAATGTATATATCAAGCCAACAAATCTTTTGATAAAGGTCCTGCTCTCGAAAAAGCTCGTGAACATACGGAGATGATACGCGTGTATGTGAGATTAATGCATGAGTTTAATCAATTAAGCCTTAAGCAATTTGTTGAGATAAATCAAAACATCGAAGATGTTTCTAAACAAATCACAGCATGGGAGTCTTATAGTAAAAAAAATCAAAAAAACCCGCCAGAATCATCTGCACTCATGTAGGGCACAGGTGAGCGTGCGGAGTAAATCCAATAACCCTCTTGCACACAGATGTGAGGAATCGAGTCTGTGATCGGACATGTTACGCATAGTATCCATGTATACAAAGTGTAATAAATACAGTGGTTATGTTTTTAGTAGCCGGCAACCGCAACCACTCGTCGGGAGGCTTGAACAATCAGGGCAGTAACGGCAACTACTGGTCGAGTAGTGTCTCTGGTACTAATGCGTTCAACTTGAACTTCAACTCGTCCGGTGTTAACCCATCGAACACGAACAATCGAGCCAACGGGTTTTCGGTTCGTTGTCTTAAGGACTTACAAATATATGAGTATTTCACCTAAACATAATCAACAACTTCTTCTAGATATTTTCAAAGCCTATGAAGATGCAAAAAGACATAAAGGTAATACATCCAATGCCCTACGTTTTGCAGAAAATTATGAACATAAACTTTTTAAGCTGTATGACGATATTTTACATCGTAAATATGTAATCGGTCAGAGTGTATGCTTTATCGTACATAAACCTGTACAGCGAGAGATATTTGCTGCAGATTTTAGAGATAGAATAGTCCATCATTTAATTTTTAATTATATAAACCCCATCTTTGAAAAACATTTTATCAAAGATAGTTATAGTTGTAGAATAGGTAAAGGTACTTCAAAAGGAATACAGAGAATACAACAATTCATGCGATCTTGTTCAGAAAATTATCAAAAAGATTGCTGGATACTTAAACTGGATATCCAAGGATATTTTATGTCCATTGATAGAATAAAAATATTTGAAAAAATTAAAAAAAGATTGTCTACCATACGTAATCCAGATTTTGATAGAGAACTTATACTCTATCTCATAGAGATTGTTATTTTTCATGATCCTACTACTAACTGTTATATTAAAGGTAAAAGGTCAGATTGGAATGGTCTTCCAAAATCAAAAAGTCTATTTTATGCACATGAAAACAAAGGTTTTCCAATTGGAAATTTAACAAGTCAGTTGTTTGGAAATATTTATCTTGATGAATTTGATCATTGGATAAAGGAAAGATATAGAATGGATTATTATGGGAGATATGTGGACGATATGATTTTTATTCATGTTGATAAAGATTTTTTAACTTCGATTGTTAAAGCTATTCAAGTGCGACTCAAGGACTCACTTGGACTACAACTTCATCCAAAGAAAATCTATCTTCAAAAGAATATTCAGGGAGTACATTTTTTGGGTGCGTATGTAAAGCCATGGAGGATATACATAGGTAAGAAAACAAAAAGTAACTGTATAACTGCTTTAACCATGTGGAACAAAAAATTTGAAAATTCTAATAGTATACATGATCAAAAAGAAATTGACGCATTTGTATCATGCATGAATTCATATCTTGGACTTATGAAACAATATAAGACAGGTACATTAAGAAAAAAAGTTATTAAAAAATTCACAGACCGTGTACATTCATCCATTGATGTTTTTCCACAATACGGTAAAATTAAAGCACATCTATTATGAACACATACGTATTAACTATTAAAAAAATACTACACATCTTTTCTTTCAGTATTATATTTTTAATATGCTTCATTATTTCTGCCCCTTCTGCGTATGCCGGGTATAGTTCTGTGGGTATTATTACTTCCACAAACTTGCTTGCTGGGAATTCGGTTTCAAGTATTACTAATTTTCACTACACACTCATTTCACTCCCTGGAGATTCAAGTGTTAGTGTACAGTTTAGTACAGATGGATCAACATGGTATTCGGCAAGTGGAGTTCTTAACGGTTCAACTAACCTAAGTACGACTGGTGGTGCTGATGTGAGTTTAACTGCGCTTAATTGGTCTGGTAATTCGTTTTATTATAAAATCACTCTTAATCCTACGAGTGATTTGACTAATACACCAACTATTTCAGAAGTGTACATTGATTACACTGCTTCAACTGGATATAACGATGCGTTTTTTGTAGACAACTCCGGAAATGTTAATTTGGGAATTGTAGATTCAAAATTTTCGACACGAGGTGGAGCAACATTTGGAGTCGATTACTTTGCAGTAACTCCTCCGACCAATGGAGTTTTGGTACAAGGTAATGTGGGTATTGGTGTTTCAGATCCTGTTGCAAGACTTGCACTCAAAGGAGATGGTACTAATCCTGTTTTCAATATGTTTGATGGTTCTGGAAGTAATATATTTACTCTTTTAAATACGGGCAACGTCGGAATTGGAACAACAACCCCCCAAACAAACCTCCACGTTGTACGAAGCGACGACGGAGCTCCCGTACGGTTTGAAGATTCATCAGGTTACTGTGAAATAAACCCAACTTCAACAACATGGACTTGTACATCTGACCTAAGACTAAAAGATAATATTGTAAGTTTAAATAATGAAGAAATACTAACTAAAATAAATGAACTTAACCCAGTAACATTCAGTTGGAAGACAGACGACACAAACGGAGAAAGACTAGGTCTTATTGCTCAAGAAGTAGAAGACATATTCCCAACTCTTGTTAACACAGATTCCAAAACAGGACTTAAGTCAGTCTCATACGGTTCTTTCACTACATACCTTATAAGTGCTGTGCAGGAATTATCAAGAAAGGTTACAAGTTTGTTTGATGGAACTGGTGTTGCAAAAGTAGATGAAATAGACACTCAAAAACTTTGTGTTGATGGTTACTGCATAACAAAAGAGCAGTTCATGAATGTATTTGTTAATGGAGACCATCGTAATACTGATAATTTATCAGTGGTTGATCCAATTAATGAGACTGAACCTATAAGTGGAGAAGAATCAGCACAAGAAGAAATTATTGAAGAACCAGTAGAAGTAGTAGAAGAAACTACTCCAGAAGAGGTGATTGATGAAATAGTAGAATCAGAAGAGGAGATTGTTGTCGTTGAAGAGGGGGTAGTGGAAGAGGTGATAGAACTCAAGAACCAGTCTTCTGAGGATCCTGTTACGGGGCAGGCAAAACCTGAAGTTGTGGAAGAAAGCACGGTTGAAGTAGAGGAGGTCCCTGCGATTTAAAAAAAAGCGGCCCTTCGGGCCGCTTTTTTTTTTACTCAATGGTCTAGATTTGCAAATATTATTTTTTGGTATATTGTATCTTTTTAGAGTGTTCTATTTTAAAAACAAAAAGAAAGGAGAAAAATGCCATACGGTCCAAGTATCTGTGATAAGTTTAATCATTTTTTTATAGGTGAATTTGTGATACCTGATTGGTGTCACGAGTTTGGTCCAGTAACTCTAGCTGGTGATTTGACAAATAGTCCTATAAAGAAAATAACAATCCAGTCTTATAAGAAGGAGAGAGTGGGTGGAGTTTATTTCCAGTCTGAAATGGATAATCTGAAACCATCTACGAGAATAAAAGTTTTTGGTTTTCGTCTAAAATCAAGATCAATCTGCACTAATTCCGAGATAATGAAATTCATGGATGATTGTGGGTGTAGATATTTCGGTATTAACGGTCTTATCCTTACCTGTGAACTATTGAATGAAAAGCTCTGTTTATATCCATTTACGTGGGCTGTATCTTTTTGTGGACCTGAACGGAATAAGTTAAATGTGTGTGGTATTCCAAGAGTTCCTATTGCATTTAAATCTAAGGATTCTGATAGGTTTGAGATTCACAACGGTAGCCTAAGTGGGATATGGAATAAGAATTTCCTGTTTCTCGGTTTCCAATTGTACTAAAATTAGCCGATCAAAGCTTTGCTTTGATCGGCTTTTTATTTGCTATAATGGACCCAATGATAAATAGGGTATTAGGGGGAGTTTTTGGAATATTGTCAGTCTTTTTTCTGCCATGGTGGATGGTGCTTTCTATAGTGCTTTCAGCTATGTTTTATTTTGATAGGTATTATGAGGTCATTATTATCGGATTGATCGCAGATGTTTTATATGGAAGCTTTTATGCAGTTAATTTTCCTTATCCGATAACTTTATTATCATTAATTTTTCTATATATAATCTCAAATTTTAAAAAGAATCTAATTGCATATTAATGATACGAAGGATTTTCAAAAAAAGGGGAAGAGTAAATATGAGTAAGGATATTGATCCGGATGAAATTTTCATGGACTCACAGAACCTTCCGCAATTTGATATAGATCAAATGGAAGGAAGAATTGAGAAAACTGTTTCCAGAAAAACAATAACTTTTCTGTCATTCATTTTTATTTTTTTCTTTTTATTTTTGTCGTATAAGATTTTTACACTACAAGTTTTGTCTGGCGAGGAATTTAGGGAGATAAGTGAAAATAATAGACTTCGCCATTCAGTTATTTTTGCTGCGAGAGGTAATATTCTAGATAGGAATGGTGAATTACTTGCTTGGAATGAGCCACAGTCAGAGAATCAAGATTTTCCAAAAAGGGTGTATTCAGAAAAAGATGGATTTGCCAATTTGATCGGTTATATTAAATACCCTCAACAGGACGCCAAAGGTTTTTATTATGAATTTGATTACAAGGGTATTGATGGGGTCGAGCAGATTTTTGATGATTCACTTTCTGGGGAGAACGGAAGGACGATAGTCGAAACAAACGCATTAGGAGATATGATATCTGAAAATACAATCTTTAATTCTAAGCAAGGTGAGTCTATTAATTTGAGTATTGATTCTGGTGTTCAAGAAAATTTGTATTCTTCTATAAAGAGTGTTGCTGATGATGTCGGATTTAATGGAGGTGGTGGAATAATCATGAGTATTCATACAGGGGAGGTTCTGGCCATGGCCACATATCCAGAGCTAGATTCTCAAAAACTTACAGATGGAGATAAAGAATATTTGAGTGCTGTAAATTCTGATCCACGAAATCCCTTTTTAAATAGAATTACACAAGGACTATATACTCCAGGTTCAATCGTAAAACCCTTTATGGCTTTAGCTGTTTTGAATGAAGGGGTAATTGATGAGTATACAAATATTGTTTCTACTGGAAAATTAGAGGTTCCTAATCCATACAACCCAAGTAATCCAACATTCTTTTCTGACTGGAAGGCACATGGTGCAGTTGATGTGAGACATGCTTTAGCAGTTTCATCTAATATTTATTTTTATGTTGTTGGTGGGGGACATAATGATATTGAGGGCCTTGGTATTACAAGACTAGAGAAATATATGAGAAGTTTTGGTTTCGGTAAGGCTGTCGAAGGAGATATTTCTTCTCCTCTATCTGGGACAATACCAAGCCCAGAATGGAAGGCAGAGAACTTTGATGGAGATATTTGGAGACTTGGTGATACATATTTTACATCCATTGGGCAGTATGGTTTTCAGGTGACACCTATTCAGGTCGTGAGATCAATCGCCATGATTGCAAACGAAGGAAAAATTCTGAATCCAAAACTGATCAAAGATTCAAAGCCAGAGGTTGATATGGAAGTGGAAAATATAAGCCGTGAGACATATAAGATTGTAAAGGAAGGAATGAGACTGTCTGTACTTGAAGGAACAGCTAAGGGTTTGAATCTTTCTGAGGTTGAAATAGCAGGAAAGACTGGAACGGCCGAGCTTGGAGTCTCAAAAGATAATGTTAACTCTTGGACCGTCGGATTTTTCCCATATCAAAATCCTCAATATGCATTCGCAATATTTATGGAGAAAGGTAGTAGAAAAAATTTAATTGGAGGTGTTGCTGTTACGAGAAGACTTTTTGATTGGATGAAGGTTCATACCCCAGAATACTTTGGAATCGAATAAAAATACCTTAAATATTACAAAACGGATGTCATTTTTTGACCACTTTACTTTCCATTTTTTACCTGTATAATTTCTTTCTATTAATTATCTATGTATTGATATGAATGACAAAGTGTATATAACAGAAGATAAATGTAAGGATTTAGCTCTTGAGCTAAAGGAATTAACTACTGTAAAACGAAAAGAGGTTGCAGAACATTTGCAATACGCTAAAGGAATGGGAGATTTGTCAGAAAATGCTGAATATCATGAAGCTAGGGATGAGCAAGCAAAAATCGAATCTAGAATTTCTCAAATAGAAAACATCATCAAGAATGCAGAAATTGTACGACATAAATCAAGTAGTACTGTTGAAGTTGGTTCAGAAGTTGTAATTCAAAAAATTAAAGAAAAAGAAAGCAAAACTTTTATTGTCGTTGGTTCAGAAGAAGCTGATATGTTGGCTGGGAAAATTTCAAACATTTCACCACTTGGAACAGCTTTACTTGGAAAGAAGAAAGGAGATACTTTTGAAATGACTACTCCAAAAGGAAATATTGAATATAAGATTATTAGCGTTAAATAATGTTATAATTTTTCCATGGCATCTCCCGAGGAATTACGAGCAAATAGGCTTGAAAAAAGAAATAAGTTGGAACTAGCAGGAATTAATCCTTATCCTTCAGAATCTAAGCGGACTCACGAGTTGAGTGAAGTAATGGATAATTTCGATACTTTATTTGATAAAGAGATAATTATTTCTGGTAGAGTAATGTCTCAAAGAGGGCAAGGAGCTATTTTATTTGTCGACATTTTTGATGGAACTTCAAAATTTCAAATTGTATTAAAAAAGGATAACAATATTGTTTATTTTGATAATGATGAACAGGATGGCTTTTCCTTATTTAAGGATGTTGCGGATCTTGGAGATTTTATAGAGGTAAGGGGAAAACTATTTATTACAAAAACAGAGCAAAAAAGTTTGGATGTTTCAGCTTGGAGAATGCTCACAAAATCAATAATGCCAATACCTGATTCCTTTTATGGTCTAAAGGATGAGGATGAAAGATTTAGAAAAAGATATTTAGATTTGCTTTTGAATGATGAAGCGAGGGATATTTTTTATAAAAAAGCAAAATTCTGGCAAACTGTGAGAAACTTCCTTTTAGAAAAAAGGTTTTTGGAGGTTGAGACTCCAACATTGGAGGTTACTACGGGTGGTGCAGAAGCGAGACCTTTTTCAACACATCACAATGATTTTGATTTAGATGTACACCTTAGAATTTCAGTTGGAGAACTTTGGCAGAAAAGATTAATGGCGGCTGGGTACCCACGAACTTTTGAAATTGGAAGAGTGTATAGAAATGAAGGTTCAAGTTCAGAACATGTTCAAGAATTCACAAACATGGAATTTTATGCGGCATTCATGAATATCGAAACTGGGAAAGATATGGTTCGAGATTTGTATATTAAAATTGCGAAGGATGTTTTTGGTAGAACAAATTTTGAGACAAGGGGACACTCGTTCGATTTAGGAAGTGAGTGGGATGAAATTGACTATGTTGGTGAAATATTAAAACAGACAGGAATTGATGTTCTTGAATCTGATGAAAAGGAGATGGAGGAAAAATTAAAAGAACTACATGTTAAATTTGATGGAAAAAATAGAGAAAGAATGACGGACTCTCTTTGGAAATATTGCAGAAAAAATATTGCTGGTCCAGCTTTTCTAGTAAATCATCCAAAACTTGTTGCACCACTTTCGAAAGAGCATCCTGAAGATAGTAGGAAAACAGAAATGTTTCAAGTTATTATTGCAGGTTCAGAAATAGGTAGAGCCCATTCAGAATTAAATGATGCTGTTGATCAAAAAGAAAGGTTTGATGAGCAAAATAGACTATTGAAGGAAGGTGATGATGAGGCTATGATGCCGGATCATGAATTCGTAGAAATGTTGGAATATGGAATGCCACCAACTTTTGGTTTTGGTTTTGGTGAAAGATTCTTTGCCTTCTTGGCAGATAAACCAATTAGGGAGATTCAAATGTTTCCATTGATGAAGCCTAGATTAGAATGAATTGTGAATAAAAAAGCCGCGCCCGAAGGGCGCGGCTTTTTTATTTTTATGTGGAAAACTATTAAGTAAAGTGTCACTAAGTGGGTTATAATATTAATCAAGTGGGATAAAGTGGTAAAATTTATATAATGTTAATTGGAGAGTATAAACACACGATTGATGAAAAAAAGAGAATTTCTATTCCAAGTAAGTTTAGGAAGATTCTCGGAAAGAAACTCGTGATTACTCATGGGCTAGATAATTGTTTGTTTATTTATCCAATTAAAGAGTGGAACAATATTGCAGCAAAATTAGGAGAACTTGGAATGGGGCAAGCTGACAGAAGAGGATTCAATCGATTCATTCTTTCAGGAGCATCCGAAATATCAATTGATTCTGTGGGAAGAATCTTGATACCAGAACATCTAAAACAATTTGCAAAAGTAAAGACAAAAGTTGTTTTTGCTGGTGTCTATAACCGAATAGAGGTTTGGGACGAAGCAATGTGGGAAAACTATAAAACTGGCGTTGTAAAAAATGCTGACCAAGTTGCAGAGCGACTTGGGGAAATAGGGGCTATCTAAAAAATGAGACATAAACCTGTTCTTATAAAAGAAGTAATAGAAAATATTGATCTGAAAGATGGTGATACGTATTTGGATTTGACCTTGGGAAGTGCTGGACACTCACAAGCTGTCTGTAGTTTGGGATTAAAGAACTTAACAATTATTGGATTAGATAAAGACATTGAGGCTATTGAGAGATCTGGTAAATATTTGGAAAATTGTAAGGCTAAAATTATTCTTGAAAATTCTCCAAATAATTTACTTGATGAAGTTCTGTCAAAACATGGTATTGAAGGAGTCGATGCAATCTTAATTGATTTAGGAATATCTTCTGAGCAATTAGATATTTCTGGTAGAGGTTTCACTTTTCAAAGAGATGAGCCACTACTGATGACAATGAAAAAAGATTTAACTGACTCTGATCTAACTGCAAGAATTATTGTAAATACTTTTGCTGAGGAATCACTTGCAGATATAATTTATGGTTTCGGAGAAGAAAGATATTCAAGAAGAATTGCAAAGGGGATTGTTGAGGCAAGACAAGAAAAAGAAATTAAAACAACTTTTGATCTTGTAGATATAATCAAGAATTCTACACCTAAAAGATATCATCACTTAAAATCACATCCGGCTACGAGGACTTTTCAGGCGTTAAGGATGGTTGTGAATGAAGAATACCAAACACTAACTATTACATTGAACAAGGCATTTAATTATTTGAATCCAGGAGCAAAATTATTAGTAATATCATTCCATTCGATTGAAGACAGAATTGTAAAAAAATGGATAAGAGAGAAACATGATCAGGGATTAGGGGTGAGGGTGAACAAAAAACCTCTCGCTCCCACAAGAGAGGAAGTACTAGATAATCCAAGATCAAGAAGTTCGAAATTAAGAATTATTCAAAAAAATGAACAAGAACACTAAAAAAAACGTATTAAACATTTTTCAAGCAAGAAAATTAAATATCCTATTTATAGGTGTAATAGTAATGATGTTATTTACCTACATTTATTCATACCAAGTATCAGTTACCTTCGCTTCTTCAATAGAATCTTTTGAGGATAAAATTTCAAACATGGAATCAGAGATTTCTGAATTAGAAGTCCAGCTTGTTGAAAATAAGAGAGGAGTAAGTAAGAGTATTGCAACTGAGAAAGGCTTTGTTGCTCTGGAGGACGTTGTATTTATTAAGAGAAATTCTGAAACAGCTTTAAATGCAATCTCAAATTAGTAAATTCTGGATAAGATTTACTACTTTAGGGGTGGCATTATTATCACTTCTGTTTCTTTTTAGATTGTATAATTTACAGGTTGTAAATCATGATTCATTTGAGGATTTATCGAGTAGGCAACAATACTCATTATATTCAAATAATCAAAACAGAGGATCAATAATTTTTAAATATAGAAACGGTGATGATTTTTTTGCAGCAACAAATAAGACTGGCTATACATTAGAGATAAATCCACAAATAATTAAAAATCCAGAGGATACTTATAATATCCTCTCTTCGATTATTGAATTAAATCAAGATGATTACTTTCAGAAGGCTAACAAAGAAGATGATAATTCAGAAATTTTAACAAAAAGAATTGATATTAAAACCGCAGAAAAGATATTGGATCTAGATTTACAGGGAGTTATTTTATCAAAAGAGAAGTGGAGATTCTATCCAGGAAAAGAATTAGCCGCACAGGTATTAGGTTTTCAATCATATAAAGGTGATAGTACTGAAATAGAGGGTCGTTATGGTCTAGAGAGATATTATGATGATATATTATCGATTGATGATAGTTCAGTCTTCAAGAATTTTTTCGTAGAGATATTCTCAGGTATAGAAAAAAACTTTGAATCTGAGGACTTGGAGGGGTCCCTGATTTCAACAATAGAACCGAATGTTCAGACATTCACAGAGGAAGTTATTTATCAGGTGGAAGAAAAATGGTCATCAAAAAGAACTGGTGCTATCGTTATGAATCCAAATACCGGTGAAATATATGCAATGGCATTAAACCCATCTTTTGATGTAAATGAATTTAGTATGGAAGATAGTGTTTCAATTTTTAATAACGATTTGGTTGAAGGAATTTATGAAATGGGTTCTATAATCAAACCTTTAACTGTTGCAATTGGATTGGATACAAATACTATCACTAGTGAAACAACGTATGACGATAAAGGCTTTCTAACTCTAAACACGGAAACAATTTACAATTATGATAAAAGAGGAAGAGGGGTAGTAAATATGCAAGAAGTTCTAAATCAATCTCTAAATACTGGGGTTGCTTTTATTGCCTCTGAAGTCGGAAATAAAGTTTTCTCTGACTATATGAAAAGATTAATTGGTGATAAAAGTGGGATCGACCTTCCAAATGAAGTAAACCCTCAGGTCGCAAATCTCGATTCTCCGAGAGATATTGAGCATGCGACAGCATCATATGGTCATGGTATTGCAATGTCTCCTGTGCAGGTGATTAGGGGACTTGCAGCACTTGGGAATGGAGGTGAATTGGTTTCCCCTCATATTATTAAATCTGTAAAATATGATTTGGGAGAGGAGAAGAATAAAGCTCCAAAAAAGAAGGAGAGGATTTTTAAAGAAAGTACTTCAGAAGAAATAAGTCGGATGTTAACTAGGGTTGTAGACGAAGCTCTAATGAATGGAACTGTCGCACTACCAAACTATTCTATCGCTGCAAAAACAGGTACAGCTCTTGTGACAGATCAAGTTGATGGTGGATATTATGATGATAGATATTTGCACACATTCTTTGGGTATTTTCCATCATATGACCCTCAATTCATTATTTTACTTTACACGATAGAGCCAAAAGATGTATTGTATGCCTCACACACATTAACCACACCTTTCATGGATTTGGTAAAATATTTAATAAATTATTACGAAATAGAACCTGATAGATAATATTATGAAAAAAATACTAAAGAAAATAATAATCACGATAATAACACTAGAGGCAAAATTAGTATTACTTAGATTCAAACCAAAAATTATTGCAATAACTGGTTCTGTTGGTAAGACTTCAACAAAGGATGCGGTTTTCTCTGCCTTATCAGACTCAATTCATATTAGAAAGAATCAAAAAAGTTTTAATTCGGAAATAGGTGTTCCTTTAACCATTTTAGGTCTAGATAATGGATACAATGATTTTTTCAAGTGGCTCACAAATATATTTGAAGGCTTGCTTGTCCTGTTCACTAAAAAATATCCTGAACGACTCGTTTTGGAAGTTGGTGTTGATAGGCCAGGAGATATGGAGCATATGATGCGATGGATAAAAATAGATATTGCTATTTTTACGAGATTTCCAAATGTTCCTGCTCATGTAGAGTATTTCTCATCACCAAAAGAAGTTATAAATGAAAAAAAGAAAATGCTACTTGGCGTAAAACCTGATGGATACGTAGTTTTAAATGCAGATGATAGTGAAGTACTAAAAATAAAGGATGTATGTAAACGAAAGGTTATGACATTTGGTATTGAAAATGATGCCGATGTCAAAGTATCAAATGAAGAGATCATGTATGATTCCGCATTAAGACCGACGGGTGTAAATTTCAAGGTAGATTACAATAAAAATTCCATTCCAGTAAAAATCAAGGGAGTTCTAGGAAGACAACATATCTACCCTGTACTTGCTGGAATGATTTGTGGAATTATAGAGGGAATAACTCCTGTTCAGGTTTCAGAAGCAATGGAAAAACATCAATCTGCACCAGGGAGAATGACAATTTTGTGGGGAATGAAGGACTCTATAATTATTGATGATTCTTATAATGCATCACCTGTGGCTGTGCAAGAAGCACTAAAAGTTTTAGGTAAAATACAAAGTAATGGGAAGAAAATTGCAGTCTTGGGAGATATGTCAGAAATTGGTAAATACACTGCAAACGAACATAAGATAATTGGAAAAATGGTTAATGATTTACATATTGATTATTTATTTACATTAGGAAAAAGAGCTGAATTTTTTGCAGAAGAGGCAATTAAAACAGGGATGAGTGTTGAAAATATTTTTATATTCAATGAGTATGGTGAACTTACGAAAAAGCTGAAGGAAGTTATTGAAAAGGGAAGTATTATCTTAATAAAAGGTTCACAAATGATTAGGGCAGAGAAAATTGTTAAGGAAATTATGTACGAACCTGAATTAGCAAAGGATTTGCTGGTTAGACAAGACATTTTTTGGCTAGATAATTAGGCTTTACAAATACATAATTTGTTATATAATATAAAAGAAGTGCTCTTTGTCAATCTGATTAGAGACTTCTTGAACCTGTAAGGAATAGAAAGAACGACTACATTGAAACTAATCAAAAGATTGATAACCCATCTGCATCCTCATTTGGATGAATATCTGGCAGAATATATTGCCAGGAAGTTTGGAATCCTAGAATTCCATTTCACGAGTAATTTTCAACATCATGAAATCACTTGCGCCGGAGTCGGCAACGTTGCCGATGGACAACTAGACTCTCTGTTCATCGGTGTCGGAGGAGGACCCTTCGACGACCATGGGAGAAATTCCGGGTACTCAAGTGCTGAACTCATGGTTCAGTATTTGGGACTAGAAGATGATCCACGGCTCATTACCTTGATTCGTGCAGTCACGATTCAGGATAAGCAAGGGAAGAAATCGAAGGATTTCAACACCCTGCCCATTGCGATCAATAACATGCATCGCTATGGATACTCTTCTGACGAGATTCGTCAGTGGGTATTTCAAGCCTTTGATTCAATCATTGAGTCTGAGGCGTTGCTTCTGGATGATATCAAACAGGGTGTTTCCAAGACTGTGATGGTCAAGGAAAACCGTCAGGCAGAAATCAGGGTTCGTTTCTTGAAAGAGAAGCGTTCATGGTTTTACTTCCAGTTGTTCCACATTGCTACCTTGATGGGTGAATCCGGAAAGGACTGGAACGAGTTTGGCGAAAAAGCTTTTCAAAAGCAAGCAATTGCTTTCAGAAAAGCTAAGCCAGTCGCCAAATCACATTGCAATCTTGCCATGACTCGATTTGGTGAAATGCATCTGATGGTGATTGATGGTTCGGCCGGACAGTTTTCTGAGTTCGAAATCGAACTTGATTCCTGTTCACGAATCAACGAAGTTGGGGCAGATGTTGTTCTTCTGAGAAATTCGAGAGGACACACATTGGTATCAGCAAACAAAAAAGCTGCAATCAAGGTGGACGATTTTTACACCCTTCTTTGTCAGACCGAGTCTGAAAGTAGAGGTAAGAAATCCGATGACGTGTGGTACAAGCATGAAGGCGTGTCCCGTATCTACAATGGTACACTGACCCGTCCTGATGTTGATTTCACTGAACTCGAATTTGAGGAAATTAAATCCCTCTTGTTCAGCTGGCTTGAAGTCAGAGCTGTGACGGTATCTGATTTCGAGGAAGGTGTGGATGTTGCTACTGCCTTCGACAAAACCGCAAGCGCCGGTTAAATGCGCAAAACCCCGCAGTCACATTTGTGACAGTGGGGTTTTTTATTTAGTAAGGGATTTTACATTCCTCAAAACAGTGGGCCTCTCTGTTTAAATTGAAATATTTTTTTGTACCTTCGTTTTCAAATTTTATTGCATCAACAGATTGTAAGACTTGCAGGTGGTGGGAAATAGTTGGCTGAGTTAATTTCATTGTCGCAGTTAACTCTTTAACAGTCATTCCTGTTTTTGCTTTTCCTAGTACACAAACTAGATTATATCGACTTTTTTCTCCAACAACCTTAAAACATTCTGGGCAAAGCTCTTTTTCTGAAGACACTGTCTGTGGTACCCACGAAGGTCTTTTATATGTTTTTTGTTGATTTTTAGTCATATCTGTTTTTTATTTTTAATTTTCCACAAAATTTTCTATTCATAGATGGTCATCTATATTAGAATTATAATCTACTTAACATAACCGAATTCACTATGCGAAAAACAAATGAGATTAATAGAAACTATTTTAGCAAAATTATCAAGAGAGATGGTAGAGAAATAGAGTTTGACAAGAATAAAATAAAAAATGCAATAGCTAAAGCCAATAAGGTAACTCTTGAGATAGAGGAGAAGGAAATGGAGAAAGTTTTGAACTTAGTGATGAGTCTTTTAAGGGGTAAAAATCCTTCAGATATTGTGAATATTGAGGAAGTACAAGACTGTGTCGAGGTATCTTTGATGCGACTTGGCTATGAACAGACTTCAAAATCATATATTTTGTATAGAACACAACATGCTGAAATGAGATCTTTGGCAATAGCATCTTCTTTAGGAATAATTGATAATTATTTAGATGAAAGTGATTGGCAGGTAAAGGAGAATAGTAATATGGGGTACTCTCTTCAAGGATTAAATAATCATATTTTTTCAGAGGTAAGTAAGACATATTGGTTGAATAGAATATACCCAAAAGAGATTAGAGATTCATATGAAAAAGGTGATATTCATTTACATGATCTTGGTAATCTTTCAGTTTATTGTGTAGGTTGGGATTTGATGGATTTATTGTTGGAAGGATTTAAAGGTGTCTCTGGTAAGGTTCAGTCAAAGCCGGCGAAACATTTCGGGACTGCTTTAGGTCAAATAGTGAATTTTATGTACACACTTCAAGGTGAAGCTGCCGGAGCAATTGCTTTCTCTAATTTCGACACTCTGCTTGCTCCATTCATTAGATATGATGCATTAGATAAAAAAGAAGTGAAACAAGCACTTCAGGAATTTATCTTTAATATGAATGTCCCTACTAGAGTTGGTTTTCAATCTCCATTTTCAAACATAACTTTAGACTTGAATCCTTCTGCAAACTTCAGTAAGCAGAGAGTAATCATAGGAGGAGTAGAAAAAGATGAATTTTATTCTGAATTCCAGGAAGAAATGAATGTTTTGAACGAGAGTTTGTTTGAAGTACTACTAGAAGGTGATGCATCGGGGAGAGTATTTAGTTTTCCAATTCCAACTGTAAATATTACAAAAGATTTTGATTGGGGTAATCCAAGATTAAAAGGTTTGTGGGATATGACTGCGAAATATGGTATTCCTTATTTTTCAAATTTTATTAATTCAGATATGAAGCCAGAGGACACAAGGTCAATGTGTTGTAGGTTAAGGCTTGATTTGGATGAATTAGATAAAAGAGGTGGTGGACTATTTGGTGCAAATGCATTAACTGGATCAATAGGTGTTGTTACAATCAATTTACCAAGAATCGCCTTTGAATCTAAAGATGAGGCAGAATTTATCTCAAAGTTGGAAGAAAGAATGTATTTGTCTCGAGAAAGTCTTGAAATAAAAAGAAAAATTATTGAAAAGTTTGCACGATTAAATCTGTATCCTTACACAACATATTATCTGAGAAATATCTATAATGCGCATGGTGAATATTGGAAAAATCACTTCTCTACAATTGGGTTGTTGGGTATGAATGAAGCAAGTATTAACCTTCTAGGAAAAGATATTGGATCAAAAGAGGGTAGTGAATTTGCACAAAGGGTTTTGATTTATATGAGATCAAAGTTAGTTGAGTATCAAAAAGAAACAGGAAATCTTTATAATCTAGAAGCTACTCCAGCAGAAGGAACAGCATATAGAATGGCCATTAAGGATAAGAAAAAATTCCCTGATATTATTGTGGCCAATGAAGCAGATTACGTGAAAGGTGCAAAACCCTTTTACACAAACTCAACTCATTTGCCAGTTAATTACACTGACGATATGTTTGAGGCTCTAGAAATACAAGACAAATTACAAACAAAATATACTGGTGGCACTGTTATGCATTTGTTTTTAGGTGAAAGGATAATGGACTCAGAATCTGTTCCAAAATTAGTTAAGAGTATTTGTGAGAATTTTGAATTACCTTACTTCACCTTCACACCAACCTTTTCAGTATGTCCTTCACATGGATATCTGGATGGAGAAATAAAAGAATGTATCAAGTGTGGATCCGAATGCGAAGTATATTCAAGAATTGTTGGATATCTTAGACCAATCAAAGCGTGGAATGAGGGTAAAAATGCTGAATGGAATGAAAGAAAAACCTATAAAATTGAAAAGCAGGAGAAAATAAAAAATAAGATTAAAAAATAATCCATGAAATTTGGAGGACTAAATAAACTGACCCTGATTGATTATCCAGGTAAAACCTCAGCTCTAGTCTTTACTATTGGATGTAATTTCAGATGTCCATATTGTCATAATCCGGAATTAGTTGATGAAACGGTCAAAGATAGAATTGATGAGAAAGAGGTTCTCTCTTTTTTGGGAAAGAGAAAAGGTTTGATTGAAGGTCTTGTTATAACAGGAGGTGAACCTACAATGCATGGAGACGAACTATTGAATTTTATGAAAAAAGTAAAGAAATTGAATTTTTTCGTTAAGCTTGATTCTAACGGAACAAATCCAGATTTTCTAAAAACTGCTATTAAAAATAAGTTGGTTGATTATATAGCAATGGATATGAAGTCTCCAACAAGAAAATATCATATAACGGCAAACATGCCTGTAAATACAGATGCAATAAAAGAGAGTATTAAAATTCTATTAAAGGGTGAGGTTGATTATGAATTTAGAACCACCTTGATTAAAATTCTTACATCGAGAGAAGATCTTTTAGAAATCTTCGAAGAAATTAAAGGTTCAAAAAATTACGCACTTCAAAAGTTTATACCCAATACAATTCTGAATCCCCAGTTCCTGAAAAAGACTACGTATTCAGATGATGAATTAAATGAATTACGAGTAGAGGCCCTAAAGTTTGTAAAAAAATGTCAGATAAGATAGATAATAAAAAAATATATTTAGACTACGCAGCTATGACACCGATAGATACGGAAGTTCTGGCAAAGATGAACAAATATTATTCTAATGAATTTGGTAATCCTTCGAGCATGTATGAGAGTGGTAGGAAAGCTATGAATGAGATTTTTCACGCAAGAGAAATTATTTCTAAATGCATATGTGCTGATCCCAAAGAAATACTTTTTACAGCAAGTGGAACAGAGTCAGATAATCTAGCTATTTTTGGGGTAGCATCAAAGTATGAAAAAAGAGGAAAACACATCATTATTTCTTCAATCGAACATAAGGCAGTCTTAGAATCTGCGAATGCATTAAAAAAAAGAGGTTTTGAAATAAGTAACGTATCTGTAGATTCTAGTGGGTTTATAAATAAAGAAGAATTGATATCCCTTGTGAGACCAGATACTATTTTGATTTCTATTATTTATGTAAACAATGAAATAGGGGTAATACAAAATATTCCAGAAATTTTCAATGACATACGAAAAAAATTTGGAAAGTCATGCCCTGTGTTGCATACAGATGCATGCCAAGCAGTAGGTCATGTTGATATTGATGTTAAAAGTCTAGGTGCCGATTTAGTCTCAATGAATAGTTCAAAAATATATGGCCCAAAAGGAGTCGGGATTTTATATAAGAACAAAGATATTGGTATTAGTAGTCTTATATTTGGAGGTGCACAAGAATTTGGCATTAGGGCTGGTACAGAGTCTGTTCCACAAATAATGGGTTGCGCTTTGGCTTTTGAAAAAGCTACAGAACTAAGAGAAAATGAAGAAGAAAGATACAAACAACTTCGAAACCATGTGATCAGTTCCTTAAGAAATAATATTCCGAGCATATCTTTTAATGGTCACTGTGAAATGGTTGCAAACCATATTCTCCACATGACAATTCCAAAAATAGAAGGGGAGTCAATTATACTTTTGCTTGATCAATATGGTATTGAAGTTTCGACAGGATCAGCATGTTCATCAAATGATTTACAAGCTTCTCATGTTTTATACGCTATTGGTCAGAGTGATGAACTTATTCATGGAAGTATACGAATTTCTTTTGGAAGAGATACTCAAAAAGAAGATCTGGATTATTTCGTTGAAAAATTAAAAACAGTAGTTGAGAAACTTCTTAAAATATCTGTATTAACTAGTCATGAATATGAAAGAAAATAAAAAAATATGTGATGTCGAAGATTGGTTTTATAGCGATATTGTGAAGGATCATTTTATAAATCCAAGAAATTTATTAGTGGATGATAAGAATTATGTGGCGGATGGAATTGGGATAGTCGGAAGTCCTGCTTGTGGAGATATGATGGCTGTGTGGATTAAGGTTGATAAAGAAAGTGGAAAAATAAAAGAATGTAAGTGGAGAACCTTTGGTTGTGCATCAGCTATTGCATCAACATCAATGATGTCAGTTATTGCTACAGAGAATGGGGGAATGACTTTGAAACAAGCAAAAAGATTAAGTCCTGAGTTAATTATTGATAGATTAAAAGGATTACCAGATAGAAAATATCACTGCTCTGTTTTGGGACATCAAGCGTTGAGGGAGGCAGTAATTGATTTTGAAAACCATGGAAAATCATAAAGAAAAATATAAAATAATAGATAAGAAAATACTAAACAGTGACACATTTACACTATCTTTAGTTTTAGAAAGTGGTGAGATTCCGACATTCATTCCCGGCCAGTACATAAATATATTCTTTGATGATCTTGGAACAAGCGAGGGTAAAGCATACAGTCTTTCATCTGCACCAACAGAAAAAAAGTTTGATATCACAATCAAGGTTATTGGAACCTTTTCTGAAAAGCTTAACTCCTTAAAAGTAGGGGATGAAATTCAAGGAACGTTGCCATACGGCTTTTTTTATTCAGAAGAAAGATCGGATTTGGTTTTGATATCTGCTGGTATAGGTATAACTCCTTTCAGAAGTATGATTATTGAGAATCAGTCTTTATTAGAAAAAAGAAAAATTTCTTTGTTTCATAGTGTAAAAGAAGAATACGATCTTATTTTTAAAGAAGATTTTGAGAGAATAAATTCTGATAAATTCAGGTACATAAAAAACGTTTCTTCAAAATATGGTAGATTAGACCAGGAGAAATTGAATCTAATGGGCCTTGAAGATAAGGAGTTTATGATTTGCGGGTCCATTAGTTTTGTTCGGGATATGTGGAAAATACTAGTAGATTTTGGTATAAGTCAGGACCAAATTTATACAGAGGCATTCTTTTCTCATTAATGTATTTCAATAACACATACACCTAAATGGGCTTTAGTGTTAAAATATAAAAATGTCAGATGTAGAATTTTTAGAAGATGAGACTGTCTATTCTAGGATCCAGAGAACAAAGCCTTTACCAGAAAAAGGTTTGGAGGCTTGGGTATATAGAAAACTTCCTGGAAAATATAATTATAAAAGAAATATACTTATTTCAATAATAATTATAATCTTCTCTATATCTTTTATATTTTTTATATTAGGAATTCAAAATAGAAATACTCAACAGGAACAAAATTCCTTTGAAGAAAGAGTTATAAATACAAAATTAAAATAATATGAAGAATAAAGGTTTTACCCTAATAGAATTAATGGTTGTTATATCCATAATATCACTCCTTTCAAGTATTACTTTCTATACTTCAACAAGTGCTAAGAATAGAGCAGAAGATGTGCATATGAGAACAGAAGTTGATCAAGTAAAAAAAGCTATTTTTATAAGAAAGTTGGATGGTCTTGGGATGCCAGTATCAAATGGTATGACTAGAGGAACTATGTATCAGGAAGGGAGTACACATTATGTACAAAGCATGAACCAACTTGTTTCTGAGGGATATTTTTCTGAAATACCAAGATCTCCTAGTGGTGATTCTTATTGGTATGGGGTTTCCGAAGGAGACGAAGAAGGAGTTTTTGCAGCTGAACTAAATTATGAATACGACAGAAACACTTCCAATAGTTGTGCAATAGTAGAGACTTCACAGAATTATGAAAGTTGTATATTTACTTCACTAAATCAATATTATTTTTCAGCTCAAAATGGACAATATTGTGCGGCTTATCTAGAAGATAACCCTGATCAGATTTGTGTTCTGGGATCGAAAGCAAATTTTTGTAGTTTGTATAATCAGAACGGCGAACAAGAGAGTTACTGCCAATGTACACCCAGCGAGACCACATTTTGTGGTCCGTATGGAGGTAACACCAATATACTTGGTCTTACAGCGACTGTCTGTGATATAGGTCAGGAAGTTTCTGGGGGGATTTGTAGTGGTTCAAGTGATTCTGATTTTTGTAGTTGTATTTAGAAGGGTTTTCTTTGGGGGGAGTAGAGATATTGTTCACATATAAAAAAAGACCCGAGGTAGGATTGGAACCTACTCAAGGGTCTTTGGATGACGAAAAGCAAACTGTGTTACCTTACGAAACAGTCGATAAGTCGACCACTTTGGACATCTTTTCTAGGCTGAAACACTGTTCACAGCACAAGAAAGGTGTTTGAACCTTCACGAAGAATTCCTGACCCTCCACCATGCGCTCTTCGTACTCACTGATTTCCAGTGTTCCGTGTTGAGCGACGGCAAGTTCAAATAAAATTTCGGCAAAATTCAAACTAGCATCAGTATAGTGAAGCAGGGTCTCCAAGGAAATGTTGATGTCAAATTTGGCATCAAGCCTCACGCTGGAAGCAATGTCCTGTTCAAAGACAATCCTTGTTGTGTAAAGTTCTTCATCTTCGTCGTAAAACAACAGTTCAAGAAAACATGACTCACCTTCTCTTATGATTGCTACAGTTGCACAGTCGATATTGCCCCGAATAGGGGCGTTTCCTCCTATCTCCATGTCAGGGGAAACATCATCTAGATTCAGCGAACTGATTGTGTTTATTGTGTATTTCATGGCATTAAATTAAAAACGGAGTTTCAAACTTAATGCCATGAAATACAAACAGTCTATCCTGAAAAATAACATATTTAAAGTATATGTCAATTATAAAAGTTCTGTAATACTGTGGGGTATATTAAAAACGTATTGATAAATAAAGATGAAATGTGATGAGAGTCCAAAGTGTGGCTTTTCCAACTATTGAGAAGTACAGAGGATATTAAAAATGGTATTGCTAATTTAGGTATAATTTAAAAAGAGGACAGCATTACCTGTTTCCTCTATTAGCGAAGTGCTCGCCACTCTCACCATTTACCAAAAATGGTGACAAACTCTTATTTTTTGAAATCGAAACTCAGTCTGAATTTAAGTGTCTTGAACCAAAAACTAGATTGATTAACCATTTCGAATCCTCTTGTTTTTGGCTTTAAAATTCTATTTTTTTTGAGGAATTCGATTATTGAAACACCAGATTCTGAATCGTGAAAATGGAATAATTTGAGACCTTTGACTTTGGTTCTAAAATACTTTTCTTTATGATGTCATGTCCAGTCTTTAGAATCCCAAATTATGGAATATCCTTCCGAAAAACCCCCAGAGTGATTGTGACCACCACCCATACCCACCACAAGAAAGTTATCTCCCGCCAAAAAAATTGTAGTGACAGGTTTCTCTTGTAGTAGTTTATTTACCTTATCTTTAAATTCTGGTGTGAATTGTGCTTTTCTATTTTTTGCTTTCATTGTAGGAATAGTTTTGAATGTCCAAAAACAACATTACAATTTATAATATAATTTGTCAAACATTTTTACATAGTGAGTATAAAGGCGTCAGGACCCTTTTTTTGTGTAACCTACGGGGTCAATCCCACGGTTACTAAGTATAATTTTTCGTTCGTTCCTTACTCAAATTCCACTAAGTACCGCTGGACGCAGCTCGCGACACTGTTCGTTCGTAGACTCACTCCACAGTGTAACCGCTCCGCTGGTTCGATTCCCACGAAAAGTCTCCCAGACTTTTCTCTTCGGGTCACAAATCAAAAAACGCCCAAAAGGACGTTCTTTGATTTGTGACCCTACGGGGAATCGGCCAGGAGTTGATTATTTTTATAAAATGTTTTTTAATATCGAGTTGAGCTGTTTACGTCCATAACCACTTTTGAGATAGATTTCTCTTTTTCTGGCATCAGTTTTGTTTATGAAAGCCTCGTAGAAAATAAGTATCAAAGGTCTTCTATGTTTTGTAGATTTGCTTAAACCATTTTTATGAAAATCTATTCTTTGTTTTAAGTTCTTTGAATAACCGATATATAAACCTTCATCTTTATTGCTTTTGAGAATATAGACATAAAACATCTTGTGATTATACAAAATTGTTCTAAAGAAAAAATAAATTCGTTATTTGTGAGGACGTCGAACGTCCTTCACCGCGATAGACTTTTGTGACATATATGGACTTGGTTCTTGAAGGACGTTTGACGTTCTTCTTGAACCGCGTTTGACGCGGTGACCCTACGGGGAATCGAACCCCGATTTCAGCCTTGAGAAGGCTGCGTCCTAACCGTTAGACGATAGGGCCTCTTCTTCGCTAAAGCTACGAAGAGCAAGCTAAATATAACAAAGAATTCGAAAAAAGAAAAAGCCACACGATATAACGTGTGGCTTTTGAAAACTATCTGTATCCAAGATCCAGGTATGCTTGGGATCTCCGGTAAGGTTTTCTGGATTGGGAGTCGACGAAATCGTCGATACTTTGAGAAATCTTTCTCCCAAATCTTTCTTGTTTTTTCTCCGTGTTTCGTCTATTGAGTTCTGTAATGACAGAAACAATTGTTTCATTTGAATCAAGGACAATTTTGAGGGGGACTCTCTCTCCGGGTTGGTAATTGTGGTAGTGCCAAAAGACTAGATCTCTGACTACTAAAGCCCTCGATTTTTTGGAATCTTGTTCCATAACATCCTCAACAGCATCAGCAAGTTTTGAAATGTTCATTTGATTTTAATAATAAATATAAAAACAATACTTGTCAAATGTTATGTATTTTACATGTGGAAAACTTATCCTAATATTTCATCAACAAATTTTTTCACAACACTTCCATCTGCTCTGTCTCCAGTTTCTTTTATAACTGCTCCCATAAGTTGTCCCATTCCAGTTTTGTCAGTAATTCCAAGTTCTTCTTTTTTCTTTAGTACGATTTCTTTAACTTGTTCTTCTGACATCATTTCTGGTAAATATGCTTCAATAATTACTAGTTCCTTTTTCTCGTCCTCTGCAAGTTCTGGTCTACCTCCTTTTTCAAATTGCTCAATAGCATCTTTTCTTTGTTTCGAAGCTCTTTTTATTACAGTCATTGCAAGATCATCAGAGACTTCGTCTTGAGGAGTTTTTCCAGAGGCAACAAGTTCATTTGTGAATGCAGTTTTTAGTCCTCGAAGAACTGTTAGCTTTACTATATCTTTTTCTTTCATTGCAGATTTTAGTTCATCTGTGATTTTTTCCGCTAGTTTCATATATTATTGGTTATTGATTAATGGCGATATTATAGCAAAATGTATTTAATGTTTCTTGATGTTTAATATCTAACTCCCAACCACCAACCCAAAAAACAATAATTCTTATCCACATAAAAATATTCAATACACATAAG